>PWUG01000002.1 GCA_003562605.1 Syntrophomonadaceae bacterium
ATCCGCCGAAAAGGAAATAATCACTGACCAGCTTACTTTTTCTCCCGGCCTTAACTCCATCCACGGTCCACGCAGCTCTCTTTTCCCCGCGCTACCGCCGCAGGAAGGAAGCAAATGAGCATAAAATTTCTCTCCCGGATAGCGAAAATAATTTGACATCTGAAGCCCGCCGTTTGCTTCCTTGAAAAAAGTGAATCCTTTAATATGGGGGTAGGGGTTCTCTAAATCACGACCACGTATTTTCAAGAGGACACAGCCCGGCCTCACTTTTTCCGGTTTCTCCATCGCCTCCCACTCGGTTTCAAGTACTGCCAGGTTGGTTTGAAGAAAAAATAGCCTGCTATGCATAGAAAATTTGCGATCGCGGGCATACTCTTCAATACAGTAAGGATGAAAACTTACTTTTCTCGATTCAGTAAACCGGAAATAGGTATTTCCGTCTTCAGCATAGAGGTTGGCAGCAAAATCAAATATGCGACCGGCGCCAAATGAAGTAACCGTGGCAAAAAGGGCACTGCGGGCAGCCGCCTTTTTCCCCAGGACTGCTTTAAAACCACAGTGACTGCCCAGTTCACTTAAGGGAGACCCGCTTGTACTTCCGGCAACATAGTGCGGTGCACCTGAAAATTCCGCGTGGTATTTTTGTGGCCGAATCCGGCTTTTCAACTGAACGCTATAAATAAACCATATAAATATTATAAACAGTATGCCAACAATTATAAAATACAGGGTCAACAAACCTTTCTATTTTATCAGGATGAAATCGTTGCACAAAAAAACAGCATGGATGGGCAGCTTATAATGGCTTGCACGATTATTTCCCCATTTATAATATTATCATAAATAATATCCATGGGAAAATACTATTAAATGCAGTACAACTGTCATTTAACAGACCTTGTGAATGAATCCCCCCTAGAGGTTTTTTACCTTTTCAATATGGCAAAGGCAGTCATAATAAGCCGCCTGGCAGCCAATATCGGTCAGGCGATCTGGAGTCAGATTGTTTACCGCCGCTCCTGATGAATGCCACCAGCCCTGGTAAACCATAACCGTGTCCGGGGAGACCATCTCGCTGACCACCGCTTCGGTTCTAATCGTGCCCCTTAAAGAAGATATTTGCACTTGCTCTCCACCTTTCAATCCTTCTCTTCGCGCTGTGAGCGGGTGAAGATAGGCTTTCGGGACTGCCGGTTTGCCGGGAAGGCGATGAGTAGAATGGATCGAGTCACGAGAATGAGGTGTAACAAACCAGTAAATAAAACCTTTTTCATGCAGTGAATCATTGCCCAGCTCTTTTGGTTTCCGGTATAGCGGCAGCCCGTCGCCGCCGTCATTTTCTGCCTCGGCAGAATAGAAATTAAACTTGCGATCAGGAGTTCTAAAGACGCCTTCATCCCAGGGAGTTTCATTGCCTCCCGGCAGCATAAGTGGCGTATTATTTTTTATTTCTCCCAGGGTAATACCTGTAGCCTCTGTCAGAGGCCTGATTGCCCTGGCCAGAAGTTCAGCGGGAACCGGTGCGGGGAAATTCTCTATTCCAAGCAGAACGGAGAGCTCTTTCAAAAAATCATATTCAGGGCGACATTCGCTCAGCGGTACCGTAACTTGAGAACCGTAACCAATATACTGGTGACTCATTGAATTATAATAGAGATCTTCCTCCTCAAGAAAGCTGGTAGCGGGCAGAACCAGATCGGCAGCAGCAGCAGTGTCGGTCATAAAATGATCGGCTGTTACGGTGAAGGGGCCTTCTGAAATCACACGACGCAGGAAACTGCTGTTACCAACCTGCACGAGGGGATTGGCCCGGCTGATGTAAAGAAAAGCAATCGGCGGATCGTCAAGCCTGGCCAGTGCATCGGCAAGCTGTGGTTTGGCATAGTAACGGCGCTCCGGTTTAAGATCGCTCCCACTGAGGAAGGCGTGATCAATATAACGGCTGGCTCGGAAATTTGCATAGCTTACTCCTCCACCAGGGATGCCGATATAACCACTAAGCGCTGCCAGGGCATCGATTGCCCGTACTGTATTACCACCATTGCTGTGTCGCTGCAGGCCGATTCCGGCTAAAATAGCAGCCGGTTTGGCCTCGGCATAGTCAACGGCCAGTTTTTCGATCATTTCGGCCTCCAGGCCGGTAATTTCTGCTACACGCTTCAGGGTATAATCCGCAGTCATTTTTTCAAACCGGTCAAAGCCGCTGCAGTAGTTTTCAATAAACCTATAATCGGCCAAACCATTATCGATTATTATTCGGGCCAAACCCAGGGCCAGTGCACCATCACTGCCCGGTTTAACCCTGATATGCTGGTCTGAAACAGCTGTTGTCGCTGTCCGAATCGGGTCAATCAGTATCACCCTGGTCCCGTTTTTACGTGCTTTTTGGATAAAAGGCAAAAAATGAATTGACGTATCTGCCGGGTTGCGGCCCCAGATCAGGATGAGGCGTGAATTGATTAGGTCTTCATGTGAATGGCTCAAAGCCTCTCCAAAATCATACTTTTGTGCGGCCAGTCCCGCCCCCCAGCAAAGGCTACCTTTGTGAGCCGTGCAGCCGCCCAGGGCGCTGAAAAAACGTGATTCTAAATTTTTCAGAATCCCCGTGTACCCGCCGTCGTAAAAGTGCAGCAGGGATAGGGGGCCGTAATTATCGAGGGCTATTCTGATCTTTTCGGCCATCACCTGCAGGGCTTCCTCCCAGCCGATCCTTTTAAAATTACTTCCTTTTTTGAGCATTGGGTAACGCAGGCGATCGGGGTGATTAAGGCGTTCCAGATGGAG
>PWUG01000159.1 GCA_003562605.1 Syntrophomonadaceae bacterium
CAATAAAATCCTGGTAACAGGCACGGGCGATCTCGGCCTTGATCCCGGGTTCCTCCGCCAGGAAAAAACGCCACGGCTGCCGGTTGGAGGAGGAAGGAGCCAGGCGGGCCGCTTCCAAGAGCATCTCCAGCTTTTCATTTTCCACCGCAGCAGGCTTATATTTTCTGATACTGCGCCTTCTTTCTATGGCCATTCTAACATCCATTTAACAGCACTCCTTCACTTATTATGCAGTTTGTCTCCAGGCACAAGGGCAGTAAAGGGATCGAGATATAGAAAAGGACAGGCTCCCCGCTCCCGCATGCAGGCAGAACAGCGTTAAAAGGGCTTGATCGGGACAGCACACAACCCCTTTTGATCATAAGCATTATCCCTGGCATTTGCAAGCAAATTGCGCAAGTCGAAAGAGATGGGAAAGTCCTTGTTCAAAGCATATTTGCTTGCTATAATGATCAAGAAAGCATAAAACCGGGAGCCCTTTGTATTCTCTTGATCCGATCTTTCCCGGTTTCGGAAATGATTTTGAACCCGCAGCAGGCCTTACAAGAGAGGAATGATCTGTATGAAAAAGGTGTATGCCGTGCTATGGCTTCTGTTCCTGCCGTTCCTGGTCTTCTCGTGCTCGCCCCCGGACACCCCCGGCGCAGATGATCCTCCACCGGGAGCGACAGAGCCAAGAGAAGAAGCTGAACCGGCTGACCCCGGGGATGGGTCGGCTGAAACTGCTAATGATGCAGAAGATGCCTTTGCCCACGGGGAAGCCATCGAACTGGAGGCACCGGCCTTTGAAGGCACAATGAGTGTGGAAGAGGCCCTCGCCACAAGAGTATCCCGCAGGCGCTTCGCTGAAGCCCCCCCCAGCATCCGGGAGCTCTCTCAGGTCCTCTGGGCCGCCTACGGAACCGGGGTTGACGGGGAGACTGGAGCCACTCGGACGGTACCCTCCGCCGGGGGTGTGTATTTTCTTGAAATATTTATCATTACCGCCAGCCTGGGGGAAGGGACGGATCTGCCAGCGGGCATTTACCGGTACGACTGGCAAAACCACCGACTCATCCCGAAAGTCCCGGGCGATCAGCGGTCCGCCATGGCCCAGACCTCATCGTATGGCTTTATCGAGCAGGCCCCTGCGAGTATTATTTTGGCGGTTGACTTTCAGCGGGCAGCGCGGTTCCAGATGGGCGAACGCTATGCCAGCATGGAGATCGGCTACGCCACCCAAAACATTCACCTGCAGACAGAAACCCTGGGTATGGGGAGCGTGGCGGTAGCCGGGTTCGATGCACACAGGCTAAAAGCCCTCCTGGAAACGGAATGTGAACCCATGATCATTATTCCGGTTGGAAAGCGCTAGCGCCCTGTTCGCCCTCCGGCTGGCAAGCATCATACGATCTCTTGCCCAGTCCCATAAACGACATCATAAAGTCTCTAGTGTCTTATCGCACAAAGTGGAGATGAACAAGATAGCGAAGGGGATGAAAAATGCACAGCACCTTAAGACAGGTTTACAGCAGCAATTTACAAAAGTTAAAACGGTACATGCAGGCGTACCAAAAGTTTTATCATGATCTTGACCATTTTGTTTATCCAAAGCCGAACAGGCCAACTAAATTATTCTTATTATTTGATGGCTTATCTGCTTTTTTCATCCATGGATCTACACCATCTGACTATTTAGATTTTGAATATTGGAAAAAAACTCACCGGGAGAGAAGTAATTATATTACTTTTAGAAGTTTTATAACTTTACAAAAGAAATACAATGATAGCCATAAAATAAGCATTTTCAGAAACAAGAATGAGTTTAACAAAACATTTTTTAAGTACCTGAAGCGAACCTGGTTGGATGTCAGTAGTTGCACGCTCGCGGAATTTAAATCATTCATTGCAAACAAAACAAAAATTATCGTTAAGCCTATTGATGGCTACCAGGGTCTGGGTATTTATTCATTAGATTTAACCGATCATAATATAGAAGATGAGATGTTATTCGAAAACATGCAAAAAGAAAACGTGGTCATTGAAGAATTGATTACCCCGGGGGTGTTGTCAGAGTTTAACCCGAGCTCTATTAACTCGATAAGAGTTGTAACATTATTAAACAATGAAAAAACGAATTTTATATTTGCAGGTTTCAAAATGGGGAATGGTGACGTGCTGGTGGATAATTTCGCCTATGGAGGTATTGTAAGCATTGTTGATTTGGATACAGGGATTATCATTGCTCCAGGGGCTAACAAGAAACGAGAAAAGTTTATCCGGCACCCATATTCAGGAAAACAAATCGTCGGCTATCAGATACCCAAGTGGGATGAAATTCTGAATACAGTTGTGGAAGCATCAAAAATTGTGCCGGAAGTCCGCTATGTTGGGTGGGATGTTACTATTAATCAAGCTGGAGAGGTGTTAATAATTGAAGGCAACGATAACTCAGATTATGACATTCAAGGAGATGACCAGATTGGGAGGAAAAATATTTTCTTGGGTTGAGTCAGAAGAATCAGCAAGCAGCACCCCTGGAAGCATATGATCAACATTTCTCCCGCTGGAAAACTGATGCGATATTATTTGTGTTCTTCTATCACCAAGTTACATCTTTTTTAGAACTTCCTTATTCATTGCAAGCTTCTCATACACATCAATACATTTACATACGAAATCAGTAACGTTGCATAAACATATTGAAGCTATGTCAAGCTAGAGAATGTTAACTCACGATCATCACATTTAATGCTAGTTATGTTAGATATTTACAGCACCTTTTCCTGTCTGATGTTA
>PWUG01000382.1 GCA_003562605.1 Syntrophomonadaceae bacterium
AAAAATCTACCAGTACTGGCAGGGTTTCCTTCACTACTTCCTGATCAAATTCAGATTCGCTGATTTCTTTTAAGGTACCGGCCATTCTATAATTCCTCCTTTGAGATTATGCAGCTGCCTTTGCAGCTTTTATTAATTTCATTCTACACCAGCCCGGCAAAAAGGGTCAACCGTAACCGAAGAATTCAATTGGAAGTGATTGGCTGCGACAGATCATGCAGCAATCAGAGCAGGCGCAAACCGGCTGTTTGGAAAGCTTCACGGGCCCTGCTGTATTCATTTGATGTAATGCGCCGGTTCAGGGGTGGATTTTCAGAGGCCTTGTAAGCCGGGTAGTACTGGGCCATGACATTGACGGCGCAGTTGGGAGATATTTCTTTGCTGAGAAAGCGGGCCATTTTTTCGCTTTCAGCAATGTTTTCGGGCATCACAAGGTGGCGGATGAGCAATCCTGCGGTGGCGAGCTTATCCGGGCCAATTTGAAGATCGCCGACCTGGCGCTGCATCTCTTTTAAACCCTCACGAAGGCGGGTAAAGTAGTCTTTTACTCCCGAGTAGCGCTCGCCGATATGATCGGAAGCATACTTGGCATCGGGCATGTAAATATCAATGAAGCCTTCGAGCAGGCGCAGGGAATTTAGAGATTCGTAACCTCCGCAGTTGTAGACCACGGGAAGCAGCAGGCCTGACTCGGCGGCCCGGTCAATGGCGGCTGTAATCTGGTAGAGGTAAGGGGTCGGGCTGACCAGGTTGATGTTGCTGCAGCCCTGCTTTTGCAGGCTGAGCATTATTGAGGCCAGGTCTTCAATGGTTAACGACTGGCCGCTTTCCATGCCCCTGCTGATGGTCCAGTTCTGGCAGAAGATACATTCGAGGTTACAATTGACGAAAAAGATCGTACCCGAACCGCCCCGGCCGACCAGTTCCCTTTCTTCACCGAAGTGAGGCCCGGCGCTGCTGATGATCAAATCTTCTGCAGCCCCGCACTTTCCAATCATTCCTTCCAGGCGGTTCACAAGGCAGCTGCGGGGGCAAAGGGTGCAGTTTTCCATGATCGCGCGCAGTTTTTCAATGCGCTGTTTCCGCTCAGCGGCAGGCATTTTTAAGTAGGCGGGGCCATTCTGGTTACCCTGAAACTGCATTTAAAATCACCACTTTTGGTTGTTGTCATTTTTTATTATATAAGATTTCCAATGGGGAGTGCACCCTTTAATTCCCTTCCCGGTTAATAAAATGGTGCCGGAAATGGTGATCGAAAAAAAGGGCTTCCGGGAGGTATCACTGCCGAAAGCCCTTTAAGACTGTTTTTCCTGAACTGTTACGCGGGCCTTATTTAGGGCCCTGGGGGAGGTCTTCTACTCCCAGCTCTTTCATTATGTCGCGGGTAGCCCGGTCCAGCTTCGCATCGCGATCGCTGTCCAGTGGAGCCGGGGTGTGGGTTTCTTTAATTTCTTTTACCCGCTCCCGGGCCCGCATGAAGATATCTTTCTTCCCTTCCGCATCCCAGTTGCCGCGGTCACGGCGATCGATCACCGGCGAAGGGATGAATGGTTCAGTTTTGAAATGCTTAAAGGTGTGTTCTGCTTCCAGGTAGACTCCGCCCGGCCCCAGCTGGTTGATCAGATCGACGGCCAGCGATTCGGGAGAGCAGTCGATACCGCGGTGCAGGCGCAGGGCCATACCGCAGATTTCGTGGTCGATAACCAGTTTTTCGATGCTAAACGAGCTGACAAAGTCGAGCGAGCCGACACCTGAAATCATGTTGATTCCGGCCAGCTGGGCAATGACGGCGCTGATCCCGGTTTCCATGCCGGCCTGCATGTCGATCACTTTTGAATCGCTGAGGGCGGCGTAAGTGTGGGTGGGCAAACCGAAATACTTGCCCATCTGCGCATAGGCGGCGGCAATCATTGTCGCTTCGACGGCGCTAAGCGGGGTGGTCCCGTAGTGCATATCAAAATGGACCGGCGCCCCGCCGTAAACAACCGGCGTTCCCGGGCTGACACACTGGGCCAGGACAATACCGCTTAGGGTTTCTGCGGTGTGCACTACGACCGAACCGGCCAGGGTAACCGGGGTGGCTGCGCCTGGCATGGGCATGGAGACGGTCTCCAGGGGCAGGCCAAAGCGGGCACAGTCGATAATGTTCTGCGAGCTGATATGGGTCCACTTCAGCGGGGGCGACGGGCAGATATCAAATACCGCCAGCGGTTTTTCCCGCAGTTGATCTTCACCGCCGGCTACCGCAGCCAGCATGCTGCGCATGTGGGCAACCCCCGGGACACTAAAAGCCCCGGTGATTACCGATTTTGGCGAGTTTTTAAGGCAGAGATAGAGGCGGTAGCTGTCGCCAATCGGTTTTGGCACATCGTAGCAGACCACGGAGGTGGACTGCAGGTGCACGTTTTCGAGGGCATCATTTACCCGACTGATCTGCACCAGGTCTTTCGACTCCGATTTGCGCACGGTTTTACCGTCGGATTCAATAAATTTGATCAGGGACGAGCCCGGATCGAAATGGACATTGTTACCGCTTAAGTTTGCCGACGGTTCACCGTCGCGATTGTAGAGCTGCAGGGAAGACGGCGCTTTTTTGACGGCATCGTCGACCATCTGCGGGCTGAATTTTGCTGTTTTCTGATCGAAATCGACTGCGGCGCCGTTATCTTTCAGGATTTTCAGGGCTTCTTCCGATTCGAACATGATACCGCTTTTTTCAAGCACTTCCAGCGCTTTTCCGTGGATCAGTTTAATCTGATC
>PWUG01000217.1 GCA_003562605.1 Syntrophomonadaceae bacterium
AGGAAATAGGGTTTTGCAGTGGTATCGAGAACTATTCCCGCCACCTGGATGGTCGCCCTGCCGGCAGCCGCCCTGCAACACTACTTGACTATTTTCCGGAAGATATGCTGGTTGTCATCGATGAATCGCATATTACCATTCCCCAGATTAACGGTATGTACCGCGGTGATTACTCGCGTAAAAGCACCCTGGTTGAGCATGGTTTCAGGCTTCCCTCGGCACTCGATAACCGTCCGTTGCGTTTTGAAGAATTTGAATCTCTTGTAAACCAGGCTATCCTGGTTTCAGCAACACCCGGTCCGTGGGAAATGGAACACAGCGATGCTGTTGTAGAGCAAATCATCCGCCCGACCGGATTAATTGACCCTGATGTGGAGGTAAGGCCGGCAGTAGGACAGGTGGACGACCTTTACGGTGAAATCAGGGCCAGGGCTAAAGCCGGCCAGAGAGTCCTTGTTACAACCATGACCAAGCGTATGGCCGAAGACTTAACTGAGTACTATCGTAATATGGGCATTAAAGTGAGATACATGCATTCCGATATTGGCGCCCTGGAAAGAATGACCATTATAAGGGGGCTGCGGACAGGTGAGTTCGATGTCCTGGTTGGCATAAACCTGCTGCGGGAAGGCCTGGACCTCCCGGAAGTAACCCTGGTTGCAATTCTCGATGCCGATAAAGAAGGATTTCTGCGTTCGGAAAGATCACTGATACAGACTATTGGCAGGACAGCCCGTAACACCGAGGGCAGGGTAATTATGTATGCAGAGGAGATCACCCCTTCGATGCGACGCGCTATTGACGAAACGGAACGCCGCCGCCAGAGGCAGATTGAATATAACCTGGAACACGGCATTACTCCACAGACCATTGTCAAGCCTATCCGGGCCCTGCTGGGAGCGACCATGGTTGCAGAGGAAGAAGAGCGCTACTTTGAGGAAGATCCAAAGACAATGGAAGCCGGGGAACGCCGCCGGTTGATTAAGAAATTAGGCCGGGAAATGGCCAAAGCTTCCCGGGAACTTGCTTTTGAGCGAGCTGCCGAAATGCGGGATATGATTTTCGAGTTGGAAAACAGTAGATAAACAAGAGGTGAAGAATTTGTCAGCAGGAGAAATAATAATCCGTGGAGCAAGAGAGCATAATTTAAAAAACATTAACCTATCCTTGCCCCGCAATCAATTAATTGTTTTTACAGGTTTAAGCGGTTCGGGAAAATCATCCCTGGCCTTTGATACAATCTATGCCGAGGGACAGCGTCGTTACGTCGAGTCGCTTTCGGCCTATGCCCGTCAATTTCTCGGACAGATGGATAAACCCGACCTTGATCAAATTGAAGGGTTGTCTCCCGCGATATCGATTGACCAAAAAACAGCGTCACGCAACCCGCGTTCAACAGTGGGTACAGTGACCGAAATATACGATTACATTCGCCTGCTTTATGCGCGGATCGGCAATCCGCACTGCCCGAGCTGTCAGCAGAAGATTAGCCAGCAGACAGTGCAGCAGATGGTCGACCAGATCGCGACATTGCCTGCTGAAACACGTATCCAGGTTCTCGCTCCGCTGGTGCGCAGCCGTAAAGGCGAATATACACGTCTTTTTGAAGATATGCGTCGCAAGGGTTATGTCCGGGTCAGAGTCGACAGCGAGGTACGCGATCTCGAAGAGGAGATTAACCTTGACAAGCAAAAAAAACACAATATCGAGGTTGTTGTTGATCGCCTGGTCATCCGGGAAGGGGTTCAGGCCCGCCTTGCTGATTCACTGGAGACAGCCCTTAAATTGAGCGAAGGCCTGGTTCTGATTGAAGAAGTGGGCGGCTCAGAACTGCTTTTCAGCGAAAATTTTGCCTGTGCCGAATGCGGCTTCAGCTTTGAAGAGATCAGCCCGCGCATTTTCTCATTTAACAGCCCGTACGGGGCCTGTTCCGACTGCAGCGGCCTCGGAACCAGGGCCGAATTTTCTGCAGAGCTGGTAATTCCCTACCCCGAGATATCAATTCGGGAAGGGGCGATCCACCCCTGGTCAGGGCAAAACTATTATAAACAGTTCCTTGAAGCGGCGGCGGGTGAGTGGGGAGTAGACCTCGATACACCCTTCGGAGATCTATCGCCAGAGGCCCAGCGTAAAATATTATATGGATCCCCTGAAAAGATTAATTTTCGTTATGTAAACATGTTTAAGAGAGTCCGCTCTTACCGTAAGATTTTTCCGGGGGTGCTTAAACTTTTAGAGAGGCGCTACGCTTCAACAAGTTCAGAAGAAATGCGGACAGACCTGGAACGTTATATGCAAATCAGGCCATGTCTGACCTGTAAAGGCAGTCGTCTCAAACCGGCCAGCCTTGCTGTACTGCTTGGAAGTAAAAATATTGCCGAAATCTCAGCTTTGACTGTTGAGCAGGCAGCAGTGTTCTTTGAAGAACTGCAGCTGTCAGAAAGGGAGCAGTATATCGGCCGGCAGGTCTTGAAAGAAATAGGCGAAAGGCTGCAGTTCCTGCGTAATGTCGGTCTACAGTATCTGAACCTTGATCGTGCCGCGGCCACTCTCTCGGGAGGGGAAGCACAACGAATCAGGTTGGCTACCCAGATTGGTTCCGGCCTGACCGGGGTTATATATATCCTCGATGAACCGAGTATCGGGTTACACCAGCGGGATAACGCCCGGCTGATTAAGACCCTCAAAGCGTTGCGTGATCTGGGCAATACCGTCCTGGTGGTCGAGCACGATGAGGAGACCA
>PWUG01000136.1 GCA_003562605.1 Syntrophomonadaceae bacterium
ATGCTGCCGATGAAACCATTAAGAGGTATATCAAGAATTTGCAGGAACGCCATCCCAACCATACCGAAGAATGGTACCTGGAAAAAATAATTCACGACTTGAAAAGGGATCGGTAAAGCTAAAAACATCACCTCTTAACGGGCCGGACCTGGTTACCAGCTTTATATTATTCTATATTTTTTAACCGGTGTTCCACGGTTGGTGATTGCAAGCCGGATTGTTTAAAAAAATTTCAGAATATTAATTATTTTAAGGAATTGTATGAATTTTTTGCAGGAATTATGTGAACTTTGTCGAAATAGTAAAAGAGCCAGTAAGCCAATAGGAGGGTTGCCAGAAAAAAGCTGTTACGGTACGGGGGTCGCTAACTATTCCCAAATGAAGGAGCTAACAGACTATGCAAATATTAAAAGTCTCAGCAAAGTCTAACCCTAATTCAGTAGCCGGGGCTTTAGCAGGAGTTATCAGAGAAGATGGGAAAGTTGAAATGCGGGCAATTGGGGCAGGGGCTCTTAACCAGGCCATCAAGGCCCTGGCTATTGCCAGGGGGTATGTTGCTCCAAGCGGCATTAACCTTATCTGTATTCCTGCTTTTATTGATGTTGAAATCAACGGTGATGCGAGAACAGCAATAAAGATTACTGTTGAACCCCGATAAACAGTTTTCCAGTGTAAGGAGGCAGCCCGTAACAGAAATTTGTTCACGGGCAATAAAAGATGGCTAAAATACTAATTATATATTACAGCCGAACCGGGCACACCCGAAAAATGGCCGAGGCGGTGGCAGTGGGAGCCAAAGGAGCAGGTGTGGAGATCAATCTTTGTGATGTACATGATTGTTCCATGGATCAATTACTCGAATATGACGGTATTATTGCCGGTTCACCCACTTATTATGGCCTGGCAGCCGGGCCTATCAAGGATTTCTTCGACCGCAGCATAGTGCACCACGGTAAACTGGAAGGCAAAGTAGGGGGAGCATTTTCCAGTGCCGGTATCCTGGGCGGCGGAAGTGAAACTACTTTGATCAGCATCCTGCAGATAATGCTCGTCCATGGCATGATCATACAGGGGCAGGCCCGGGGGAACCATTACGGCGCGGTCTCTATCGGGGCTCCCGATGAAAAAGCCATTGAACAGTGCCGTCAGCTGGGCAAGCGGGTCGGTAAGCTGGCTTTGCAGCTGTTTGGTTGAAGCCGGTTTGCTACATGTAAAAGCTGCTGTTAATCTCCCGGTTGCTAATGGATCCGTCACTGTGATGTTCTTTAATAAAGGTGCCTTCCTTTATCTCCTTAAAAGCCAGCTGCAGTTCTTCTTTTGTGTTCATCACTATCGGGCCGCCCCATTCGATCGGCTCGTTTAAGGGTTTACCCGAAAAAAGCAAAAATTGAAGAGGTTCATCCCCGGCTTTAAGGTTCAGTTCTTCGCCCTCATCAAATAACACTGCTCGCTTTGCAGAAAGCTCCCTGTTATTTTCAGCCGGTAGAATGGCCGAACCGCTGATGATATAGATAAACAATGTGTTTTGAGAATCTGTTTCGAAAGTGAAAGAACCATGAGGATTTATTGATACATCCAAATAGGTTGGCTGAACTGTGATTTCTTCCATCGGGCCTTTGGCATCATGGTATTCTCCTGCGATAACCCGGACTGAACTATGGTCAGTTTCGACAAGGGGTATATCCGCCTGTTTAAAGTCCCTGTATTTTGGAACAGTCATTTTATCTTTTGCCGGCAGATTGATCCAAAGCTGTGTGCCAAGCATTTTGGGAGCAGCCTGCGGCATTTCCTGGTGGATAATACCACTGCCGGCAGTCATCCACTGGCAGTCGCCATCGGTTATAACCCCGGAGTTGCCGATACTGTCTCCATGCTGTATCTCGCCCTCGAGCAGATAAGTAACCGTCTCTATCCCACGATGGGGATGCCAGGGAAACCCTTTGATATAGGTTTCCGGATTGTCGCTGTCAAAAGCGTCCAGCATCAAAAAAGGATCGAAATCCTCAACATCAGGCTTACCGATAACCCGGATCAACTGAACCCCTGCACCATCGACTTTATTTTCGCCTTTCACTTCTCTTTTGACTTTCCTGAGCATAATCATACACTCCTTACAATTTCTTGGGATTAATCGTAAAAAATTAACATATCATATCCTATATACATTATAGCATTAAGGTCTTCGGCGGGCGGGGCCCGAAATACTGGTAGTACTGTACTTTAATGTTTCCATGATAGAGCTTGCGCCGCTTGGAGGCTTTTTTACCGAAAAGGGACTCGAAATTTTCACTGGCCGTTAGAATGTAAAAAGACCAGGTATCAAGTTTTCTAAAGAACTTGCCCATTTCTTTATACAACTGCTCAACTTCTTTGATATTGCTCAACCGCTCTCCGTAAGGCGGGTTGCAGATAATCTTCCCGTACTTTTTCTTAGAGCTTAACTCGGATAGCGGCCTGGCCTGAAAATGGATCAGCTCGTCGACACCTGCTTCTGCAGCGGTTTTCCGGGCAATCCCGATTAAATCACCGTTTATATCAGTTCCACTCAGATCAAGCTCACGGCTGTAATCAGCACAGTCGTGGGTTTCCTTACGGGCCTGGCGCCAGTGTTCCCTCGCTATTGTCGGCCACTGTTCGGAAACAAAAGTCCGGTTCATACCCGGCGCTATATTTTGTCCGATCAAAGCTGCTTCGATCGGAATTGTTCCGGAACCGCAGAGCGGATCAACGAGGGC
>PWUG01000158.1 GCA_003562605.1 Syntrophomonadaceae bacterium
ATGGTAAGAATAGAACCCCGGTGAAGCTTTGATTATTTTCAGCCAGGTGTTTAAACCCTGATCACCTGTCCCACCAGAACAGATTGATCGGCCCGGCCATCTTTTACCACTTCCTTGCCGTTTATGAAGACATGTTTGATCCCTGATGGTCGCCGCTCAAGCTCCTTAAAGGTAGTGTTATCTTCAATCTGCTCATAATCGAAAATAACCAGGTCGGCCCAGTTGCCTTTAGCTATTGTGCCCCTGTCTCTAATTCCGAATCGCTTGGCAGATTTTCCGGTCATTTTGGATATCGCTTCTTCCAGGGAAAATAGATTTTGCTCCTTGTGGTATTTTTGGATAATACGCGGAAATGTGCCGAAAGATGAGGGGTTTTGCAGCCCCCTGCTGGTGAGAATGGTGTCCGTTTCGAAAAGATTTAGAGGGTGGCTTAATACCTTCTGCAGGGTCTCTTCGTTTTTTTCATCACCGTTATACTTATACAATAAACATAAGGTTTTACCCCGACTGACTTCACTTACCTTTAAGTAGGCATCGAAGACCGAGCAGCCCATTTGGCCGGCTATCTCTTCGAAGAAAAGACCCTCATACTGTTCAAGTTCCGGCTGCCCTCCCCATAATACCTGGATATCTTCCAGGCCAAAGCCCAGCTGTTTCACTATAACAGCAACCTCTGCTTTTAAACGCAGACGGGCTGCCCTGTTTTTGAAATTTTTCTCGATGTTATTTAAAAACCATGCCGGGTAAACGACGTAGATTGTTATATTGCCGCAGGTATAGGGAAAGCTGTCGAAAGCAATATCAGTACCGTTTTCAACTACTTCTTCGATCATGTTTAAGGCCTGGTCGACGCTGGGCCAGGTTTTCTCTCCCACAAAAAGCATATGCGAAATTTGCATTTTTACCCCTGTTTTCTGGGCCAGTTCAAGCATCTCACGCAGCGCTTTCAGGTTGTGGGGTTCATTGCCGAATAGTTTGAGGGGATAAGCGCCCGATAGTTTCGTATAGGCTTTTAAATGGACGGTCAGTAATTTATCATGCTTGCGGGCACATTCGGCGAACCTTTCCAGTTCACGGATTTCAGAGAAGATACCCGGGGCATAACCAAGCCCCAGTGAGATTCCACAGGCCCCTTCTTCCAGGGCTTTATCCATATGTTTTTCCATTTCAGCCAGGTTTTCTTCACCCGGGTAGGAATGTTTTTCTCCCAGTAGGGAAAACCGCAGCATGCCATGACCGGCCAGCATGGCCAGGTTAAGGGCTAAACCGTTCTTTTCCAGTTCTGAATAATATGATTTGACAGATTCCCAGTTCAGGTCAAGGGGGCGGTCTGCAACAAAATCTGTAACCGCCTGAAGCAGATCCCGGTAAGGTGTGCTATGGGTCAGGGGAACAGGGGAATAACCGCAGTTGCCGCCGATTACTGTTGTAACACCCTGCTCGAGTAAAGGGCTTAGAGTGGATGGATGATTTTCAAATGGCATAACCCAGTCAGCATGGGAATGCATGTCGATGAAGCCTGGGCAAACTGTTAAGCCCTCTGCATCCAGCACATTTGAGCATGATCCTTCCACTGTTTCTCCATCTGTGCTATTGCTGATTACATCGGATATTTTGCCGTCTTTAACGACCAAAGAACCTTTAAATGCTTTTTCACCGCTTCCGTCAACAATAGTGCCATTTTTAATCAGGTAATCGCAGGTCACTGTTTCTCCTCTTTTCTATTGTCGGTTTTTTTTCTGCTTCATCATAACACAAAACAAAGGGGAACAATATCGAGGGACCAATACCGAGGGACGGTTCTTCTGTGTTGCAGGCGTTAAGGCCTGGCAGGACAGCTTTGCCTGGATAGCCGGGCTGTTCTACCTGTTATGCTATGCCTTGCTGCTGACCATACTAACTGTCCTCTCAAATGGCAAATTCTTATTGGCTGTACTGCCTGTAATTCTATATACATTCGGCTTGATCCTGGCTTTAACTATTGATAGGAAATGGAAAATAGCCTGGCCTAAATGGACGTCTAGCACAATTGGGCACTTAAAATGATGAGCAAAGTAGTTGAAAGCAGTGCTATCGCAGGAATACCAATTAAAAACAGGAATGCGTCTTCTGTTTAGTCCCTGTTTTATTCCTATTCCACCCGGCGCCCTTCAGAAACACTGTAGGTGGGATCGAACACCGTAGTCACTCCGCGGGCATAGGCGCCGATGGCTTCTCCTATGCCGCCACAGAATGTGGGGAAGCCATAGATCATATTGCGCAATTCTTCCATTGGTACCCGAGCATGGACGGCAAGCGATAACATGCCGAGCATCTCACCTGCATGAGGGCCGACTGCCGTTGCCCCGACAAGAATATCGGCATCCCGATCAATGATTAACTTAATAATCCCCTGTTCGGAGCTATGAAGCCAACCACGAATTGTTGACGGTACCTGTTTTAAGACTACCGAAACACTTATTCCCGCATCTCTGGCTGTCGCTTCGGTCATGCCGACGGCTCCCACCTCGGGATCGGTAAATATTACCCGCGGGATGGCATGATACTGTGCCGGAGGATGTTCTCTGCCCAGTATATCTGCGGCGATTATCGCAGACTGATAATCGGCAACACTGGTTAAAAGCGCTTTTCCGGTCACATCACCCATGGCCCAGATTCCTTCAGCCGCCCGCATTCTTTCATCAACATCAATAAATTTTGCTTTGCTGTTCAATCCAACCG
>PWUG01000350.1 GCA_003562605.1 Syntrophomonadaceae bacterium
CAGGCGACAGGCTCGTTTGGGGATAATCCTCGGCGCGGTTACCTTTGGCATTATTATTCTGGTGATGCTTACAGCAGTCCTTTTATTCATACCCCTGCGCTTTATTGGGGCATGGGCAGGTTAAGATCTTTTGACTGCCAGATGCAGCCTTCAGTTTTTCATTGTTTGTAAAGAAATAGTCCCGATGACGATTGATGAGCCACAGGGCCAGGATAAATGAAAAAAGATCAGCCAGCGGAAAAGCCAGCCATATCCCGGTTAAGTCAAACATAAGCGGCAGAAGGATAAGCAAAGGAATTAAAAAGAGGACCTGCCTGGCCAGTGATAAGATGAAGGCTTCCCTTGCTTTGCCCAGGGCCTGAAAAACTCCGCCGGTTATCATTTGCATACCGACTGTCATTGACAGAGCAAACATTATCCGCAAGGCGCTTCGTCCCATCTCGATTGCGGCAGGGTCGGTGGTAAAAACCATCATCAGGGGGCCAGGTATGGCCATCACAAGCAGGAAAGCCCCGAAAGCGATAAATGTTGAAACTTTCATGGACAGGATAATTGACTCATTTACCCGTACCTTTTTCCTGGCCCCGTAATTAAAACCGACCAGGGGCAGCATTCCCTGAACCACTCCCAGAATCGGCATTAGCGTGAACATCATAACCCTGTGTATAATTCCGAGTACCGCTATAGCCAGATCACCGCCGTAATATATAAGCAGGTTATTGGCGATAATGAGCATCACGCTTGCGGAACCCTGGCGGGCAAAAGCGGAAGCACCTACAGCTAATATTTCCCTGATCAGGTCATAACGGGGAGCTAAATAGCGCAGCCTGATGATGAGAGAACTTCTTCCGGAAAAGAAATAGAGAAATAGATATACAGCGGTGATACCCTGTGCGGCAACTGTGCCGTACGCTGCACCCCGAATCCCCATATTCAGGGCAAACATAAAAACGGGGGTAAATAATATATTCAGAACCGAAGACATGATCATCGACAGCATAGCAGTTTTGGCATTTCCTTCGGCACGGACAATGTTGTTTACCGAGAAACCGAAAGCGAAAGAGATTGTACCGTAGAGGATTATACCCAAATAATCACGGGCGTAGGGCATAATTGTTACACTTGAGCCAAAAAGTTTCAGCATCGGGGTTAAATAAATCAGGCCTAAGAGAGCACCGATGAAACTTACGACCAGGACTATACTTAGAATGTTGCCAAAGGCCCGGTTGGCTTTTTCAAGATCATTGGCGCCGAGGGCTCTTGAGATTACCGAACCACCGCCGATGCCCAGAGCGCCGCTCAGGGCCAGAAAGATCATCTGGACAGGAAATGATATGGCGACTGCGGCCACACCGATGGTACCAACTCCCCTGGCAATATAAATTGTATCGATTACGCTGTGCAGTGCCATAACGAGCATTCCGACAGAAGCCGGCACGGCCAGGCTTACGAGTAGTTGGGGAATTGGATCTCTGCCTAATCTTTCACTTTGCTGTTTCAAGTAAGTCAGCTCCTTAAAGACGCTGATTCGGCGCCTGCATTATATTATACTGTAAAATGTTCTTTCTGCCAGTCAAAAGCCAAATAAAAACTTGAAGAACTACCATGATGTTCTATAGCTGAGCTTGATAAAAAAAGCATATGTGATAAAATGACAAGGGCAAGCCTGAATAGTTCAAATGAACCGGGTATATTCAACTTTGATTAAGCATATGGAGGTTGGTTATGGTCAAAAAAATACTGCTGGTAATAATCTGTATTTCCTGCCTGATTGTCGCGGTAGGCTGTGGAAACAGTGAACCGGTCATTGATGAAGAAGACGGCATATCGATCGAAGTAGTCAACAGAACCGAAAAGATAATAATTTCTTACGCTGTAATATTTGGCGATAATCTTGAAGAATGGGGAGAAGATTTACTTGGTGATGAAGTGATCGAACCTGGTGAAACTTTGACTTTCATTATGCCTGAAGGAAACTATGATCTGTCACTCCTGACCTACGAATTTTTTGTTGTTCAAAGTGCCTGGTCAATTAACGAAGATATAATAATAGAGATAGGGGGAGAGGGCAAAGCTCCCATTTTGGTTGAAAATAACTCGGAGTTTGATATTGTACTCTTTTACATTTCTCCCAGTGAAAGTGACGATTGGGGCGAAGATTGGTTGGGCGAGGCTGGTTATATACCTGCCGGAACCGGCCGCCGTTTCTTTTTTGTGCAGCCTGATGAATACGATTTCCTGGCCATCGATTCCGAGGGAGAAACTGTCTTGCAGGCGATGGGGATAGAAGTAGATTCGGAAAGAAGATTTATAATTGATTGAACTTAGTATAAATAGGCGGCATTATCTAATGCCGCAAATATGGTTAGTTCACAAATAACCCGCCCTAATGGTTTGGTGCCTGCAGGTCGGGTTTTTTAAAATACTTTCCCGGGATCGTTGATTCGGCAGTGTTTGAAGATTCGCGTCAGTTCAGCCGCTTTTTTTTCAATTAGCTGCGGCCCTCTGGAGATCGATTCATCAAGTGAGAGAGGGCCGTCTGCGATAGCAAAGCAGGCAGTAATACCTTCCCTATGAAAAAATTCCAGCTCGCCTTCTATAATTCCGGCCAGGGCAATTACAGGCACATTATATTTACGGGCCCTTCTTGCTGCTCCCACCGGTGCCTTACCATGAGAAGACTGGGCATCGAGTTTGCCTTCACCGGTAACCAGCAGGCTGCAGTGATGCAAGAAACGGTCAATATCGAGGGCATCGAGGACCAGTTCTATACCCGGACAGATTTCTGCATTTAAAAATGCAAGCAGCCCCGCTCCCAGGCCGCCTGCGGCCCCGCTCCCGGGGATGTCGCCTACATCTTTACCAAGGGTTTTTTTAATAACCTGTCTGTAATTTTCGAGGGCCTGGTCCAGCGTCTTAATCATTTCGGGGTCAGCCCCTTTCTGCGGACCGTAAATATAAGAAGCACCTTTTGGTCCCGTAAGGGGGTTGTCGACATCACAGGCAACCTTGGCTTCAACCTGCTGCAGTCGGGGGTCGAGACCGGACATGTCGATGCTGCTTAACCGGATCAATTCCGCTCCACAGCCATTTAGCTGCTGACCTGTTTGATCGAAAAATTTAACACCCAGGGCCCGTGCCATGCCTGCCCCACCGTCGTTGGTTGCACTGCCGCCGATACCGATAATAAGATTCGAACAACCATAATCCAGGGCAGCTTTTATCAACTCGCCGGTTCCAAAGGTGGTTGTAAAAGAAGGGTCTCTCTGCTCTCTCGGCACCAGGGCCAGACCGGAAGCGGCAGACATTTCAATGATTGCTGTTTTTCCATTATCATTAACTCCCCATTTGGCTCTCACCATCTGGCCGAGCGGTCCGGTTACTTCAGTGGTTACTATCGAATAGCTTTCTGCGACTGCCAATGATTCAACAAGGCCCTCTCCGCCGTCTGAAAGAGGCATTAAGATTAGCTCTGCATTGGGCAGGACAGAATTTATACCCCTGGCAATATACTGCGCTGCCTTAGTCGCAGACATGCTGCTCTTGAATTTATCGGGAGCGATGATAATACGCATCGAATAATCCTCCACTACTCGTCGTTTAATCTTTATAAAAGGCTTCTTCAACAAAACTGTTGATCCTGCTCTATGTTGCGAAAGCCTCTGGCAGGCAACCCCTGGCTCAAGGGTTAAGGTTAAAGAAGGTCTAAATTTTGTGGTATAATAAGAATGATTCTTAATTGAGTTAAGCTGAAGGAGGCTATAATAATGGATAATATAAGGATCATGCCTGCCGCCAAAGAAAAAATGAAGAACTCCTCAAAGACTTATACGCTATATCTGGCCAGTCGCGGCGGCTGAGGCGGTTCATTTGTGACCCCTGCCGTGCAAGCAGGTATACCTGTAGAAGCAGACAATTATGATAAAAAAGAAGTGGAAGGAATACCTTTCTATATCCGGAAAGACCTTGTCAACAAGCAGTTTGAAATTAACTGGGCCGGTTTTTGGATCTTCGGCCAGTTTGTTGTTAAAGAGCTGGAATAGGCATGAAGGGGCAGGTGATGTTTAAGCCTGTCCCTTTCAATTAATATTAACCCTGCTATAGTTGTCAGCGGGGTTATATAATTTATACTGTGTCCGGTACAGCCTGGAATTCATCCTTATCTGCGCCACAAACAGGGCATTTCCAGTCGTCTGGTATTTCTTCAAATGCCGTTCCCGGTGCCACGCCGTTTTCAGGGTCTCCGATTTCCGGTTCGTAAGTATAATCGCAGAGCTCACATACGTAACTTTGCATTCGATTATTCCTCCTTGAAGATATTGTCTGCTTATCGCAGGTGGATCTTATAAAAATAATAGATCATACCCCTGTTACAGTCAAACACTTTAGCGAAGCAGCAGCTTTAATTGCAGCTATTCCTAAAATAGTGATACACTTTCTTCAGAGCCGCTGGTTTATCGAAACAGAAAGGGAAATTATTCCATGCGTGTTTGGGATTTACATCCGGGATACCTCTCAAGGCAAAGCCTGCTTGGTCAGCATGCAGAAATTCATGCTCTATTCACTATTCTTGACGGAGAGAAAAAGGGTTATGCTTCGCATCCGGAAACCTTGCGCTGGAAAGGTAAACTGGGGAGGTTAAAACGTATACACGATCTAACTGTGCTGGAGATGAAACTACGCGGTTATAACCACGCCAGCCCTTTTGCCTTATGCAGCGACCTCGATCAGCATAATCTGACATTTGTAGATCATCCCATAGAGCAGATCGCTATTCTTCATAAAAAGTACCTTCAACGAAACCAGGCCGGCCGGATACCCCTGCCTTTGAATATCTATGAATTATGGGCCCATCACAAGTATTCGGCAATGGCCCGCGGATACGATCATTATAAAAACGTGCGGGCTTTACTGGGAAATAAAAAAAGGTGTTCTTTCGAAGAAGCTGGATACCTGTCCGAACAAATTATAAAATTACTGGATCTGCCTCTAACTGCACCGGCGCTGGCAAACGTTGTCGATCACCTCTGGGGGTACTTTAAGCGAGAGGCTTCAGATGCAGAAAAAGAGCGATACCTGAGCAGGCAGATGGAAGATCTGCCAGCCCTGGTTCGCTTTTTTTTTGAACTTGCCTGCAAGTATAACCGCGAGTACCTGCAGCATTCTACCATTTTTGCCGACTTTACCGAACAGCTTTAAAACTGTTGAAAAGCTTTTTTTGCCGTGTTACAGATTGGGCAGTTATCAGGGACAGGATCCATTCCTACCCATCCGCAGACCGGGCACATAAAAACGCCCTTATCTTCAGCATCTGTGCCTTTGGCTACAGTTGCTTTTAAATCATTAAAAATACCTCCGTGCACTTTCTCTGCCTCGTTGGCATATTCAAATGATTGCAGGGCCTTTTTGTCTCCTTCGTTTTCGGCTGCCTCAATAAACTCAGGGTACATTTCCGTAAATTCATAATTCTCGCCCTCGGCAGCTGCGGTAAGGTTTTCAAGGGTATCGCCTACTTTTCCGGCAATTTCAAAGTGTTTCAGGGCGTGCACAGTTTCAGCCTCAGCTATTGCCTTGAAGATGCGTGCAACATTCTTAAAGCCGTCTTTTTCAGCCTTGCGGGCAAAAGCCAGGTATTTACGGTTGGCCTGTGATTCGCCGGCAAAAGCAGCCATCAGGTTTTCTTTTGTTTTCATAGCAGATTATCTCCTTTTTTTAATTTCTTTACGCTTGAACGTAAAATTATAATTTCAACATTTTATTTTTATTTCCTTTTCGAATGTTTATATAATCTTCTATTGACATGGTTCTGTATATATCCTATAATTCTAATAGGAATTATATTATTGTCTCAAGATAAAGTCAAGTGTATAATATAGTTAATTGTTATTAATAACTCAGCAATTATAAATAAGAGAGTGGAAGGAATGTTTTACTATGAAAGAAATTAATTTAGATTACGCAGCAGCTGCTCCGGTTGACAGGGTTGTTCTCGATGCAATGCTCCCTTACTTTACAGAGCATTACGGCAACCCATCCAGCGGACATAAACTGGGAGAAAAACCGAGAAAAGCTCTCGAAGAAGCCCGCAAAAATGTGGCTCTTCTAATCGGAGCCCAACCGGCGGAGGTTATATTTACTGCATCGGCTTCGGAAGCGAATAACCTGGCCATTAAAGGAATTGTTAAGGCCGGTAAGAAAAAAGGCAATCATATTATTGCTTCTTCCATAGAACATTTTTCGGTGCTTAACCAGCTGAAGACACTTCAAAAGGAAGGGTTCACAGTCACATTGCTACCGGTTGATCGTTATGGTATTGTTAATCCTGATCATTTGGCGGCAGAAATTACAGATAAAACTATCCTGGTTTCTATCCAGTTAGCCAACCCCGAGATCGGAACCATCCAACCAATTGATCAGTTAACAGCCCTGACACGCGAAAAGGGTGTCCCTTTTCACACCGACGCTGCCGCTGCGGCAGGATGGATTCCAATCGATGTAGATAAAATGGGTATTGACCTGTTAACCCTGGCCGGAGACCAGTTCTACGGGCCGAAAGGTTCAGGTGCTTTGTATGTACGTCGCGGAGTACGCGTTAGTCCTATAATTGAAGGTGGCATCCAGGAAAAGGGCCTTCGGGCTGGAACCGAAAACGTAGCTGTTGCTGTTGGATTAGGTGAAGCCGCAAGGCTGGCTTATGAAGCAATGCCTGAACGCCCAAATAAGATAGTCGCGATTCGGGATAAGCTTAAAGAAAGTCTTTTTGAATCAATCCCTCAGCTGCACCTGAACGGACATCCAGAGAAACGGCTGCCTCATAACTTAAATATTTCAGTTGAATTTGTCGAGGGAGAAGCGCTTTTAATGCGACTTGAAATGGCCGGTATATATGTATCGAGCGGATCTTCCTGTACTTCACAGGCTTTAAAATCTTCCCATGTTTTAACGGCCATTGGTGTGCCGCCGGAACTTGCCCAGGGTTCTTTACTGCTTACACTTGGTGTGAAAAGCAATGTTGAAGATATCCCTTACATAACAGATAAGTTGGCCCAGGTTTCCGAATTACTAAGAAACATGTCGCCACTTTACCACAAATATTTAAAGGAGGGAAATAATAATGCCCGAGTACAGTGATAAAGTAATGGAACATTTTACAAATCCTCGCAATATCGGTGAGGTTGAAGATCCCGATGGCGTCGGAGAGGTCGGAAATCCGGTTTGTGGTGATATGATGAAATTTACGATTAGGGTCAAAGATAACCGGATCGAGGATGTTAAATACCTCACTTTTGGTTGTGGCGCGGCTATCTCTGTTTCAAGCATGGTTTCTGAAATGGCAAAGGGTAAAACTCTTGAGGAAGCTTTGAAAATCACCAACAAGCAGGTGGCTGAAGAGCTTGGCGGCTTACCCGGCAATAAGATGCATTGTTCCAACCTTGGAGCGGATGCTTTACATAAAGCTATAGAAGATTACCTGGAAAAAGAGAAAGTATCGGCAAAAAGCAGTTCCTGAAACTTTTGTTCAAGAAAAGATCCTGCCGTGTAAAAGGAGGTTTACCAATGAGCAAAGACAATTTAAATATGAAAGAAGCCCGTGCCTGCAGTTGTCCATTTTGCGATGAGCCGATCTGCCCTGACCCTGCTGACGGAAAGTATTCATGCAAAAATGACGGAAAGCTGAAAATTCACCTGGTGGATTGTGTCGGCCTATACTGCCCTGTTCCGGTAATGCGGGCAAAGGAAGAGATTGATCAGCTGGAAAATGGAAACTTGATGGAACTGGTTGCCGATGACCCGGCATCAGCGGAAGATATCCCCCGCTGGGCGAAGAGGGCCGGGCATCTGTTTCTCAGTATGCATCAGGATGGCGAGGAATATCACTTTTTAATTCAGAAAGGAAAGGAGGTATCTTAAAATGGCAGAACCGAAAAATATCCTATACGTGCAGACAAGCGGAACTGACACACCGGAAAGGCTCTATTCTCCGTTTATACTGGCCCAGACAGCAAAGGCGATGGGTCTGGAGGCATCCATCTATTTCCTTGGCCTCGGCATGAAGGTCCTGGTCAAAGGAGAAGCGGAGAAGATTAAGATCGGTGAGTTCCCGACGCTCAAGGAAGTTATGCAGCAAACTGCAGCCCAGGGTATTAAACTTATAGCTTGCCAGCAAAGTATGCAGCTTTTTGGCGGTGAAATTCAACCCGGAGACTTAGTAGAAGAGGCAACGATTGCCGGGGCGGCAACCTTAAACGACCTGGCACTCGATGCTGATGCAGTGCTGACTTTCTAAAAAACTTACCATCCGGAAGGTTTTTATAAAGCTATGACGAAATGTATTCGTCGTAACATAGCAGGACGGTAGGAAAGTGAAAATATTTGCCGGCCGCAAGGCCGGTTTATTTTTGCCCGTCATTACCACTGGCAGAGTATTTTTTCTGACCGTGGTAGAATGCTTATCTGCCTGTAATGCAAAATTAATTTACTGAGGAGGGTTACTGATGTCTGAGGAGGATAAGCTGACCGAAAAAGAAATTTTTGAACTGCTGCTGGAGGAACCTGTCGGCTTTCTCGGATTGGCTAAAGAAGAACAGCCCTATATCGTTCCTCTTAATTACCTCTATAGTAATGGCGCTCTTTTTTTTCACTGTGCCCCGGAAGGACGGAAGGTCGATTTCATTAGGGCAAATCCAAAAACTTGCTTCCAGGTAGGCCGCTACGGCGGGTTGATCGACTCAGACCTCCCCTGCACCCACAATTACCGTTACAAAAGTGTTATCGTCGAAGGTGTAATTGAAGAGGTTTCTGATCAGGCGGCAAAAGAAGCTGCTTTGCGAGGGCTCGTCGCTAAATATGCCGGCTCTGAAAGTGCAGAAAAACCAATCTCCGAAAAGCGGATAGAGACTGTTGCAATCTACCGCCTTATTCCCGATAAAATTTCCGGCAAAAAAGAATCATAGGGGATTACTTCAAAAGGATTATCGATTAACAGTGACGAATATACAACTATGCTGACTATTTAGTAAGCTGAAACGGAGGCAGAAATGATGATCCTTTTGAATCCCAGGCAGCACGTCAGGCCCTATAATGATGATGATTCGCGCGAAATAATGCTTAAAACAATCGAATTTTTTGAGAAGAAAGGCAAGCATAAATTAAAGGAAGACGATCGTAACAGGGTTTGGTACGAAGATTTTCTTGAATTCATTAATGAAAATGAAATATTTTATAAACTCTTAACCCCTGAAAAATACGGGGAAAAAGGCTGTCGCTGGGATACCTGGCGCAATTGTGAATTTAACGAAATTCTGGCTTTTTACGGTTTACACTACTGGTACACCTGGCAGGTTTCTATTCTTGGCCTGGGCCCGATTTGGATGGGAAATAATGAGGTCCAAAAAAAGCGGGCTGCTCGTTTGCTAAAAGAAGGAAATGTGTTTGCTTTCGGGCTCTCCGAGCGTAACCACGGTGCCGACGTCTATTCCACCGAGATGAGTTTGACTCCGCTGCCCGACGGCACCTACCGGGCCAACGGCGAAAAATACTATATCGGGAACGGCAATGTTGCCGAGATGGTTTCCACTTTCGGCAAGATGGCCGACAGTGGTGAATATGTTTTCTTTACTGCCAACTACAGCCACCGGAATTATGAGCTGGTTAAAAACGTTGTTAATTCCCAGTCATATGTAGCCGATTTTATCCTGCACGATTACCCGGTATCTGAAGAGGAGATTCTTTCATTAGGACAGGATGCCTGGAATTCGGCGCTCAATACTGTAAATGTGGGCAAATACAACCTGGGTTGGGCATCTATCGGCATTGCCACCCATGCATTTTACGAAGCACTCAACCATGCCGCTAACCGCATCCTTTACGGGATGAAGGTGACCGACTTTCCCCATGTCAAGCAGATGTTTGTCGATGCCTATACCCGTCTGACGGCGATGAAGCTTTTTGCCCTTCGCACTTCCGACTATATGCGGGCGGCTTCACCCGAAGACAGACGTTACCTCCTCTACAACCCCACAGTAAAAATGAAGGTCACGACCCAGGGCGAAGAAGTAATCAACCTGCTTTGGGATGTTATAGCAGCAAAAGGTTTTGAAAGGGATACCTACTTCGAGATGGCGGCCCGTGATATCCGTGCCTTGCCCAAACTTGAAGGCACAGTACATGTAAATATTGCCCTCATCGTCAAATTCATGGCCAACTATTTCTTCAATCCACAGGATTATGCCCCGGTGGGGACTCAGGACCGGCCGCAAAACGACGATTTTCTCTTTGACCAGGGTCCTGCACGGGGCCTTGGTAAAATCCGTTTTCATGATTACAGTGCAGCGTTTAATCTTTACGAGCTGTCTAACCTCAGAATTTTTAAAGAGCAGATCGCCCTGCTCAAAGAATTTCTGGCCGCTGCCACCCCTGATGCTGATCAGCAGAAGGATACTGATTTTCTGCTCTCACTGGGGG
>PWUG01000380.1 GCA_003562605.1 Syntrophomonadaceae bacterium
ATAATGTCTTCTCGATCAGCGCCGATTAAAAAATAGGACCTCGCTTTAGCTTTTACAAAATTTTTATATTTATTTATTAAAAATTCCAGGGCGACTACATCGCCATTCTTCGCCTCCATTACAACATCTTCATCACTACGGAATTCGAGTTCTGCTTCGCTCTGGCAGGGATACTTTAACTCATGAGCTAAAAAGCTCACACCTATCGCCTCCGTTTTGATATCTAAAAGTGGGAATATTGCAGGCTTTCTTGGCTATTATAACGTAAAGCCCCCGTAGGGTCAAGCTTTTTAACCGCATTTAGGGGCGGCGCAACCGCTCGAGTATATCAAGAACCGATTTGTTTAAAATCTCGTTGAGCATTATACCTCGGGTATCCGATTGGTCGTCCAGGCGGCGGCGGTAGCTGCTGCGCTGTTCTTCCAGGCGTTCTTTTAAAACCGGCGCAGACAGAACTCGTGCGCCGAGAGCCGAAGCCGCCCTGTGTTCAGCATAATCCGATGTGGCTACCTCAACCAGGAAATGGGACGTCAATCCGGCAGCCAGTTTTTCAATCATTGTGTCGGCAGTTTCTTTATCTTCAGTAAAAACCACCTCGACTCCGTCAACATAACTCCAGCCAAACTGCTGACCGTCGAAAACAATTATGATCCGCTCCCAATACCAGGGATAATAGGCAGAAAGGTTTGCAATTAACTGATCACGGGCGCTGCCCATGTCGGTTTTCTTCAGTTCCTTTAGCTCATCCCAGGCCCCGATAATATTATAGCCGTCAACAATTAAAATCTGAGCCGTCAGGTTGACCACCCCATCCGCTGACCCAGGGCGGCATAGATCAGCACTGCCGCTGCAGCAGAAACATTTAATGAACCGGACTCTGCTCCCGGCATAGGGATCGAAAGGATCAGATCGCAATTTTGGCGCATCAGGCGTGAAAGACCCTTTCCTTCGGAACCGATCACTAAGACCAGCGGGCGCCGGTAATCAACGCGGTAAAAAACTTCCTCACCATCACCTTCGGCGCCATACAACCAGAAGCCCTCTTTTTTCAGAACTTCAACAGCCTGGATTAAATTGCTAACGAGGGCAACGGGTATTCGTTCTGCAGCTCCCGCCGCAACTTTACGCACTGACGCCGTTACTCCCGCAGCACGCTTATTGGGAATGATCAGGCCGTGCACTCCGGCAGCATCGGCAGTACGCATCACTGCACCTAAATTATGCGGATCTTCGACGTGATCAAGCATGATTAGTAAAGGGTCTTCTTTCGATGATCGTGAAATGGAGACCAGTTCAGTAAGGGAATTATATTGAAAAGGTGCAACCAGGGCAGCCACACCCTGGTTTCCGCTGATTTTACCGGCTTCATCCTGGAAAGCAGTCCTGGATAAATGCTCAACCGGTATTTTTTTATGGCGGGCCAGCAGTTTTATCTCATTGACAATTGGCCCTTTAATACCCTCGGCCATTTTAATAAGCATCGGCTTACCACTGCGCAGAGCTTCGAGAACAGCTTGTCGTCCGGCAATTAATTCTTCTTTTTCCCCCTTATGGCCTGCCGCTCTAACATTGTGAGCCTGATCGCTCATATCTGTCCCCTTTAACATTTGTGGGCATTTAAAATGTTTACCAGCGGAAAATACTGTTCATAGATATGGGCACCGGATGAGTAGGCAGTAATCCGGCCGTCTTCAGTAGGGAAATCGAGATGCATTAAAACATACTCCTTAAGAAGCTGCAGGCCGCCTAAGTTTTCCGGAAAACCGACAAAAATATCCCATGAGCGGAAGAATAGAGACATGTGCAGGTGCCCGTCGACAACCTTGAAATCAACTACCCTCAGGCAGGGAGGATCTTCAAGGTCCATATTCTCCTTGCCCCCGATGTTCATACAGGCCTGGTTGGTGGCTCCTTTTGAACGGTTCAGCAAATCGATAACCCTGGGCAGTTGCGGGGCGATGTGCTGTCCATAAGTATAGTCTTCCATGTCGCACTTGGTATCGGTTGCCAGGTAATCGTAAAAGTAGTTCTGGATTCGTTCTTCCGAAGTTGGTGCCGGAATACCGCAGTTTTCAGGCAACCATACAGCCAGGGGCCGGGTGTAAGGCTCTTCAATAACCACCGATAGATGGTCAAGCTGTTTTCGCAGCTGACCTTCGTAACTGCCTTTCTTTATTCGATAACTGTATCCGTAACGGGCACAGTTCCATAGTACCATCCGCCAGGCAGATTCAATAGTTCTTTCCAGAATGTAGGCCACCGTTCATATCCCCCCTTACATGCTTCACATCTACATCAATAGGTTAAGAAAAAAGGGCTGACACCTTTTTATTAAATTATTCAGTTTACTTTCGTTTCCAGCGGGTACCGTGGGGTGTGTCTTCTAAAGTAATACCCTGTTCCAACAGCTCGTCGCGGATACGATCGGCAGCATCCCAGTCTTTGGCGGCACGCGCTTCATCCCGGCTGACAATTAATTTGCTTACTTCCTCATTGAGTGTCCCGGGCGCCGAGATATCGACAATTTCAAAAATATCATTAACTTCTCGGTAAAACTGCAGTGTCTCTTCCAACAGCTCCCGGTTAAAGGGGTGAGCTTCTTTTAAATAAATATTGCAGCTGCGGGCCAGATCGAAAAGTACGCCTAAGCCGTCGGCAGTGTTAAAATCATCATCCAGTGCTTCGACAAAGCGAACCCTGGC
>PWUG01000118.1 GCA_003562605.1 Syntrophomonadaceae bacterium
CAACCGTTCTCAAATAAGTGTAGTTCTCCTCCAGCTCCATAACTATTGCCCTGGCATTGCCCCTGGCTCTTTTTCGCCAATCAACCAAAGCCTGCAGCGCTGCGCCTGCTGAAGTAAACACACTTAAAGCTTCCGGAACGAAAAAACTCAATTGGTTCAACCCCTCATATATTTAATAAACCTTCAGCCTGTCTCAGAAGAATAATGGTCATTGGAAAATCGTTATTAAGAAAGCAATCACGCAAGACAAGTGAAATGTCCCCCTGTCTTGCCTCTGTTTTAATAAGTTGTCAATTGCTCCGTCCCTTTGACATTCCCTTTGACATTATAGTTTGGCATAAAAAAGCTTATAGGTGAAAAACAAGCCGCATTCGATAACTTTTTCCCCGGTAATCTCTTCCCAGCTCTTGCGGTAAAGCTCCAGCTGAGGCCTGTAGTGTTCGACCAGGGCCTGCTGGTGGTCGTCGCTTTCAACCACATCGCTTTTGTAATCGACCAGCACCCAGTCTGCGTTTTCACGGAAGGCCAGATCCACAATTCCTGTTGAGTAGGTGTTATTTTCCCAGATCCCGAATGGGACCTCGGCCATAACCTCTGGTGCCCCGGTAACTCTCTGCCAGAAAGCAGAAGAGATTACACGTTTAAGAATTTTTCTCAACTCTTTCTTTTGGGCTTCAGTCAGCTCCGCTTTTAAAGCAGCTGTTTCAGCAGCCTGCTGAATGTCTGTCTTTCCGATTCCCGGTGCTGCACCACTTCCTCCTTTGACTAGGTTCTCCCTGGCCAGTATCTCCAGGGCTGCATGGACCGCCGTGCCCCAGGCCGTACCCCTGCCCTTACCCTCTCTTTCCGGTAACGCTTCACCGCTATGCATCTCGGCACCTCTGACATGCCGATATGTCGGTATGGCAATCCTTTTCAAACCGGCGCTTATTTCAGCTGCTGCAATCTGCATTGACTGAGCGCCGATTGGCTCAAGCTCCTGTTCAGGCAATGCCGTTGCACAGGTAGCAGCCGCCGGCTGAAGAACCGAAAAAGCCTCCCGGCCATTTTGAGCATCAAAGAATTTTTCAAGCGGGTGCCAGGGGCTCTTTTCAGGGTTTCCTTCATAAGTGCTAATAACCAGTATATTCTTAGCCCTGGTCGCCGCCACGTAGAGCAGGCGAATGTATTCTGCGACACGATATTTTTCCTCTTCGGCTCCCTTGCTAATCCAATCCGGGGGTAGAGCCAGGACCTCAATATTCCCGTAATCGTCTTTTATTTTACCAATCACCAGGTAACCTTCTGCCCCGCCTGCTGAACGATCCACATGTAAATCTTGATCAAAACCCTTATGATTGCCAGGATTACCCAGGATCACGACTGGCGCCTCTAAACCTTTGGCCTTATGCAGATTGATGATCCGAACCGCAGAAGTGCTCCCGCCATCAATAGCCAGCTCCTCTTCAACCCCTTCTTCCAGGAGTCTCGCCAAAAAGTCAACCGCCCCGCCGAAACTGCACTCTCCCCGGCTCTCCCGACTGCGCAAGAATTCCAGGGCCTGCATGATGCTGCCGGCCCGCCCCCTGCCCATTTCCCCGGCCAGGGCATAAGGAATCAGTCCCAGCTCATCGGCGATCTTTTCGATTGCGCTGCTCGGTAGTAGATTCTTTACCCAAACCCGATAACGCAACAAGATATCCCAGGCCGTATTAAACCGGTCATATTGATCAGCCTTCTCCGGTACGGGAATAAGAAAGTTAAACTTCCCTCCCACCAACTTGAAACGGTAAAGCAGGTCATCGCTGAACCCGAAGAAAATACCCCTTAAGGTAGCTGCCAGCGGTACCGGATTCTCGGGGTCGGCCAGGGTCTGCAATAGGTTCAGCAGTTCTTTTAATTCGGCCGATTCGGCCAAATCCCCCCCGCCGCTTAAGCTAAAAGCAATCCCTCTCTTCTCCAGGGCCCGGGCATAGAGGGTCATGTTTTTCTTCTTGCTGACGATGACCAAAAAATCACCGGCCTGCGCCCTCTCATCACAGCCGCTTTTCTTTTCCTCATCACTGCGGCTAAGCTTGATACCGCCGTTGATGGATCTCTCGATCCACTCTGCCACATTCTCAGCGTCTTCTGAAGCAATTGCCTCCTGGGCATCCCTGTTTACCTTCTTGACTTTCAGAGTCAACAGACCTTCAATACAGCCCGCATCATTAACGCGATAATCATCCATGACGCTAAATTCAGCCTGGTAAGGGGGACTAATCGGACTGAAAAGATCTTTAAAAGCTACGTTTCCCCATTGGATCAACCCCGGCAGAGAGCGGAAATTTGTCGAAAGAGTTAGAATTTCTCCCCCGCAAGCTTTGATCAACTGCTTGACCAGGTCGTAGGTGGCAATATCAGCCCGCCGGAAACGGTAAATCGACTGCTTAGGATCGCCAACCACGAAAAGTGAACCGGGTTTTGGTGCCAGTCTGGTCCAATCTTTTTCATCTAAATTATCACCGGTCAGGTAAAACATGATCTCGGCCTGGATGGGATCTGTATCCTGGAATTCATCGACCAGCAGATGAGTAAAGCGCTCTTGAAAATAGCCTCTTACCTCGCTCTTATCCCTGAGTAGTTTTGCTGCAATCATCAGTAAATCCTGGTAATTGAGCAGGCTTTCACGGATTCGCATCTGCCGGTACTGCTTTACCGCCGGCTCTATA
>PWUG01000345.1 GCA_003562605.1 Syntrophomonadaceae bacterium
TATATCGGGAGCAGTAGAAGTTGGAGAAGGCTGTTTAATTGGAAGCGGGGCAACAGTTTTGCAGGAGAAACGAATCGGAAGTTGGAGCTCTGTTGGCGCCGGTGCAGTAGTAACCGCCGATATTCCGGCAAACTGCACTGCGGTTGGTGTTCCGGCCAGGATTGTCAAAGGCTAAAAGAAACAAAATGGATTTTTTTTAATCTAAGCTGTTATATCTAACCGGAAAGCATGAAGTATTATATTGCTTCTTTGTCTTATCTTGTTTTGAGGGGATATACGTCATGAATGTTGCAGCGAAAAGGATTTATTTATCGCCTCCCCATATGAATGGGCGGGAGCAGGGATATATTGAAGATGTCATTGAATCGAATTGGATTGCTCCGCTGGGTCCTCAGGTCGATGCTTTTGAGAAAGAGCTTGCCGATTACCTGGGAGTAGAGGGAGCGGTGGTTTTAACCTCAGGCACAGCTGCCATGCATTTAGCTTTGCTGCTGCTTGAAGTTGGTAGAAATGATTGCGTTTTTTGTTCGGCGTTTACTTTCACCGCCACTGCCAACCCGATTCTATACCCGGGAGCAGAACCTGTTTTTATAGATTCTGAACCATCTTCGTGGAATATGAGTCCGTCTGCACTGGAAAGGGGGTTCGATACAGCCAAAAAAGAGGGCCGTTTGCCGAAGGCCGTTATAGTTGTCAATCTCTACGGCCAGAGCGCTGATATGGATCCGCTGGCCGAACTATGCAATAGCTACAGCGTTCCCCTGATTGAAGATGCAGCCGAATCGCTGGGAGCTACCTACCGGGGGAAACCCAGCGGCAGTTTTGGTAAATTTGGGATCTTATCTTTTAACGGCAACAAGATTATAACCACCTCTGGTGGAGGGGCCCTCGTATCAGATGATCTCGAGGCCCTGGAGCGGGCGCGTTACCTTGCCAGCCAGGCTCGACAACCGGTTAGGCATTATGAGCATACCGAGGTTGGCTATAATTACCGCTTAAGTAACCTCCTTGCAGCGGTCGGAAGAGCCCAACTTGAAACCCTTGAAGAACGAGTAGCGGCCAGACGGGCTATTTATGAAAAATATTACCGGGCCTTGTCCGGGATTAAAGGTATTGAGTTCATGCCCGAAGCGTTGTATGGCCGCTCAACACATTGGCTAACGGTTTTGACTGCAGATCCGGAACGCTGCGGGATAACCCGGGATGAGATTATTGATGCCCTTGAAAAAGAGAATATTGAGGCGAGGCCGGTTTGGAAGCCGATGCAGCTGCAGCCACTGTTCGAAGGTTATTTGTATTACGAGCATAAAGAAGGTGTAAGCGTCTCGGAGAGGCTTTTTAATAACGGGCTGTGCCTGCCTTCTGGGTCGAATTTGACAGAAGAAGAACAGGCGCGGGTTATAGCAGTGATTCGCAGTAAATTGACTTAATCAATACCGCTTAGTTCGGTTTTACACCTTACTACACGTGAGAAAGGAAAAATTTTCTTGTTTTTGGTAGAGCATTGGTTCGACTGCCCTGATGCTTAATAAGATTCGGAGGAAGAGGTTATAGTAATGAATTATAATGGAAAGATCAAAAATATAGCCCTGGTTTTTATTGATGCAGTTCTCATTCTGACTGCCTTTTCTTTAAGTATCTATTTACGCTATGACTGGAATGTGCCGTTCTTTATGCTGGCCCGTTTGGAAAGCATGCTCCTGCCGGCGCTCCTTATTCATCTTTTTGTTTTCTTCATTTTCGGTTTTTATCGGCGGGTCTGGCGTTATGCCGGGATAGATGAAATGCTGCTGATTGCCGGGGCTATTACCATAGGACTTGGTGCCACTTACCTGAGCGGTCTGGTTATAGCAACACTACCCCGCAGCTCATATATTATTGCCTGGTTTCTGCTTTTATTTTTCATCGGCGGGTCAAGGCTGTCTATAAGGTTATTATCCAATTATCTGAACAGGCCGGTTGGAAGAGGCAAAAGGGAAAAAGCTTTAATTGTCGGCGCGGGTGAAGCCGGCGTAATGGTAGCCAGGGAGTTAAAAAGGCACGGTTCTGCGCTGGGTGTTAAAGTGGTCGGCTTTATTGATGATAGTCCAAACAAGCAGAAGCAATTAATACAGGGGTATCCGGTTTTAGGAACAAGGGCTATGCTGCAGGAGACAGTCCATAAAAAAGCGGTTGATGAAGTTATCATTGCCATGCCTTCAGCGCCATACTCCACCCTACAGGAGATTATCAAGCAGTGCGCAGACCTTCCGGTCAAAATTAAAACAGTACCCGGGATATTTGAAATCCTTGACGGGCAGGTCAGTTTAAAGGCTCTAAAAGATGTAGATATTGAAGATTTGCTGCGTCGACCGCCGGTTAAACATGATATGAAAGCTGTATCGGATTATCTTGCCGGTCAGATAGTTATGGTTACAGGGGCGGGAGGATCTATAGGATCGGAATTGTGCCGCCAGATAGCCCGGCTGAACCCTGTGAAAATGGTTCTGCTTGATCATGATGAAAACGGTGTATTTCATACACACCTGGAGCTTGCAGATGAGTACAATGATATCGAGATTGTGCCCCTGGTGCGCGATATCCAGGCACGGGATGTCCTGGAGAAAGTTTTCATCGAGCAAAGCCCTACGGTGGTTTTCCACGCGGCGGCCTACAAGCATGTGCCGTTAATGGAAGTTAATGTGGAA
>PWUG01000428.1 GCA_003562605.1 Syntrophomonadaceae bacterium
CTCTCTGGCGCAGCTTATTCTTGATGCTGAAGAAAACTGCGGCGTAGGCTCCGCCGATTAAGGCGACGGCGATTATCGATATTAAAGGGTCGACCCAGATCAGCATGGCCAGGATAAAGATCACCAGGAGGCTTTTTGTGATCAACTGCAGGAAAGGCATCATGTAGCTGTAGGTGAGGTGGTTGACTTCGCTTAATACATTTTTGCTTAAATCGGAGCTGTTCTGGTTCAGGAAATAGGCATAGGGCATGGAAAGGTATTTCTTTAACAGCCTGAGCGATAGGCGGTGGTTGTTCATCAGGGAAAATTTGATTTTCATCCATGCTGTGAGGGCAGAGATGCTGTTAGAGAAGATGATGATGGCAAACATGGCCAGGCCGGCGAAGATTATAAATGAGTTTACATCGGCAAAGCCGAGGCTTTGATAGGCCCAGAACAGGTAACGGTTTTCGAAGATGATGCCGGGATCCATGATCAGGCCGATAAAGGGCATCACCGAAACTACTCCCAGGGTCTGGGTAAAGGCAGTAGCGATGATCACCAGCAGGAGCAGGAGCAGCTGCAGGCGCTCTTTTCTGTTCAGGATCTGGAGTGTTTTTTTAAGCGAACTGAACATCCCGGTTACCTCAATATTTTAAGTTTTCCAAAGGCGCCCTGAGCTGGCGATTTGGTTTCAGCACAGGCGGCGCATCGTTTTTAGGTTCGACAATGAGATAATAATCCCTGCCGCGAAAGAGCTCAGGCTATTTTAAAAGGGTCCGGGTTATGTTATTATAAATAGGTATTGGCAATAAGAACTTGAACTGCATATTAAAGGCTGATTTGTGAAAGAGGTGTTACCAGAGTTGGAAGAAGAACTCGAACTATATGAAATATGGGAGATAATTATAAAAAGATGGAAGCTGATTGTCTTCATACCGCTTGTAGTGGCGATAATTACGCTTCTTTACAGCAGTTACCTGGTTACCCCTCTTTACAGCGCTTCGACCAAATTAATGATTTTGCGGACGACTGATGCCAGGGAGATTTACTGGCAGGATATCCAGACCAGCCGCCAGCTGGTGGAGACGTACCGTGAAATAGCGCTCAGCCGTTCGGTTATGACTCTGGCAGTTGAAAAGGGCGATTTGCCTTACAGTGCCGAGGGGCTGCAGGGAAGAATTAATGTTGAAGGGGTAAGGGATACCGAGATAATCAATCTTACAGCGACCGATCCCGACCCTGAACTGGCCCGGGATTTGGCCAACGTGGTAGCCGCTGCTTTCATGGAAGAAGTCGTCGAAATTATGAATATTGAAAACGTGCGCGTGGTCGATGCAGCCGTGACACCTGGTGGACCGGTCAGCCCGCGGACGGGTAGAGATGTCTCGATCGCCTTCCTGGTTGCCTTTATGGGCGCCGTTGGGTTGGCTTTTCTGCTTAATTACCTGGACCAGACCATCAAGGAGCCGGCAGAAGCTCAGAATTTGCTTAACCTGCCCGTAATCGGGGTTTTGCCTGAGGTAGAGGGAAGGACCCTTTTTGCGGCCAGCGACCCGCGATCACCTCCGGCAGAGGCCCTGCGTACCATGCGGACCAACATCCAGTACAGCAGTGTGGATAAGCCGATCAAACATATCCTGGTAACCGGGGCCAACCCGGCCTGCGGGAAGTCGACTGTGGCGGCCAATCTGGCGGTGACCATGGCCCGCTCGGGGGTATCGGTTCTGCTGGTTGATGCCGATCTGCGCCGTCCGTCCCAGCATAATATCTTTGAGATTAAAAGTGAGCCGGGGCTCTCAAACCTGATTTTTAAAGAAGATCTTGCTTTAAGTGAGGTAATGCATAAAAGCGCCCACAATAATTTAAGGGTTATACCGAGCGGCCCGATCCCGCCTTATCCTGCTGAAATGCTTGCTTCGGGGCGGATGAAAAAGCTGAATAATTTATTTGCAGAGAAGTTTGAATATGTCATTTATGATTCGCCGCCGGTTATTGCCGTCACCGATGCTGCCCTGCTCTCCAAGTTTTCAGATGGGATTTTGCTGGTGTTGGATTACGGGCGGGTGACGCGGGACGAGGCGGTAGAGGCGCTGGAGCAGCTGCAAAAGGTGCAGGCCAATGTGATCGGCACCGTCATTAACGGCATGCCGCACAGCAAGGCCTACTATAACGGGTATAACTATTATTACGGCACCAGCCGTTCTGAACGCCATAAAAAGCGGGGCGGGCTGGGCAAGTATTTAAGACTGAAAAAAAGTAAGCGGACTGTAAAGCCGGAGCAAAAAGATGAGGCGGAAAAAAGTCTGTTTCAAGAGAAGTAGCCCGGGAAGATAGTAGGGCGAGGTAATATCAGGGCCCGGTTTTACGGGCAGCAGCATTAATTTTTATTATCAAGTTTATCGCGCAGGCGCCCGAAAAGCTCCTGCATTTTTTCTGACTTGGTTTCTTTATAGGCTGTTTCAAGCTCGGTGATCACTTCAGTGGGCAGCTCTTTGCGTTTTAATTCGCTCTCCATCTGGTTTAACATCAGGTAGAAGGATTCGTCGACCCTTTTTTCGAGCAGTTTGCCGGCCTGGATATATTTATTGGTCAGCTGAAAGCGGTCGTATGTACCGGCTTTTTTCCGTTCATTATACTCGGCCAGGGCGGCCTGGAAGAGATTTTCAATCCTTTCGGTCGCTGTATTCTGCAGGTTTTCAAATAAA
>PWUG01000315.1 GCA_003562605.1 Syntrophomonadaceae bacterium
AGCCAACCCCACAGGCGCATCGCCATGATGATTAATCCAACCCCGAATCCGAAAATATAACGGCCTGGTTGTGTTTTGGGTGAAGAAACCGGATCGGTGGCCATAAAAAAAGCTCCCAGGATCAGGCTGCCTGAGAAAAAGTGAAAGAGTATATTCTGACCTGTCAGCAAACATACTATAACTACAGCGGCCAGGACGCTGACGGGAATGCGCCAGTTGGCGTAACGCTTATATATAAGCCAGGCACCACCGATTAACAGCAGGAGAGCCGAACTTTCACCCAGGCTGCCCGGGATTACCCCGATGAAAAGTTCATGTATTGGTGTTAGAGTCCCCTCACTGCGAAATATTTGCAGAGGAGTAGCTGTGCTTAAACCGTCAATCGGTGTCAGCCATGGGGACATTGTTCCCGGGAAAGCATATATGATAAACAACCTGCCGAAAAGGGCAGGATTGAAAATATTCTTACCGTAACCGCCGAAGGCCTGTTTCCCGATTACAATACCGACTACAGAACCTACCGCTACGACATAAAGCGGCAGGGATGGTGAAACAGTAAGAGCCAGCAGCATGCCGGTAACTACGGCGCTGAGGTCTTTTATCTTAAGCGGTTTTTTCGTTATATATTGATAAAGTGCTTCCGATGCTACAGCCGCAGCTACGCCAACAATGATTAAAAGTACAGCATTAAGACGATATAAATAGATGGCAAAAAGCGCTGCGGGCGCCAGTGCAATTAGCATTCCTTTCATCATTTTCATAAAGATTCCTCCTTTTGAGTATATCCTGATTATAGAACAGAAAAGCCTGATCGATCAACAACGGCATCCTTCTCAGGCAGGATCGAAAATCTTTTTGTAGAATTATTGAGACAAGTAGACATGAATTTCTAATGTGGAAGGGGAATGGGGAATATGGAGGTGCATAAACATATCGGGTTCTCTTTGCCCCGAAAAGATGGTGAAGATAAAGTCAGGGGCAAGCTGCGTTACCTCGGTGACAGACAGTCGCCACAGATGCTGCATGCGGCAATTAAAACCAGCCCGCATGCCCATGCCCTGATCATTAAGGTCGACACCAGTGCTGCTTTAGAGGCCCCGGGAGTCAGGGCTGTACTTACCGGTGAGGATATTCCCGGTAACATCGGGATCTATCTTGGAGATAAACCCCCCTTAGCCCGCCAAAAAGTTCGCCATTATGGCGAGCCGGTGGCAGCAGTGGTTGCCGACAGCGAAGCGGAAGCAAAAGCAGCCCTGACGCGTATCAATGTCGAATACAAACCCTTGCCGGTGGTTCGTTCGCCGTCCGAGTCCCTGGTTGAAAATGCCCCCCTGCTCCATGAGGATATGGACACTTACTCACATATCCCGGCTATATTCCCTGAACCGGGCAGCAATGTATCTAACAGGACCAAAATTCGCAAGGGTGATATCGAATCCGGTTTTAAAGCCAGCGAAACAGTTATCGAGGAATCATTCAGTTTCCCGCCGGGTGATCACGTGGCTATGGAAACACGGGCTTCCACAGCTGAGATTTTAGATGATGGCCAGGTGATTATTTACTCCACCACCCAGGCACCTTTTGTAGTCCGCAGTCTTCTCGGAGCTTCTTTTAACCTGCCGACTGGTAAAATAACAGTGATTACAGCTCCACTCGGCGGGGGTTTCGGCGGCAAAGCCGGCATTCAGCTTGAAGGACTGGTTTACCTGCTTTCCAAAGCGGTCGATGGCCGGTTGGTCCGGCTGGTTAACAGCAGGGAAAACGATTTGATTTCTTCTCCTGGCCGAACCGGTTTGGAAGCAAAAATCAGGCTGGGTTGTTCAAAGGACGGTAAGCTGCAGGCCGCTGAAATTTATTACTGTTTTGACAGCGGTGCCTACGCTGACTACGCCGTCAATATAAGCCGGGCTGCAGCGATCGCCTGCACCGGCCCTTATGCGGTGCCCAATGTCTGGTGTGATTCCACCTGTGTTTATACCAATCATCCTTTTGCTACTGCTTATCGCGGATTTGGCCATATAGAATTGGCTTTTGCCATCGAACGGGCTGTCGATTTACTGGCTGAAAAAGCGGGAATTGATCCCCTTGAATTCCGGATGATTAATGTGATCCGGAAAGGCGATACAACCCCTACTCAGAGCTTAATGGATGACAATACCGGGAATTTGAGAAAGTGCCTGGAAAATGTTTCGGCCATGCTCGAATGGGATAGGGGTTCTCGGCAAAAGATGGCCGATGGAAAAGTGCGGGCTAAAGGTGTAAGCTGCTTCTGGAAAGCTCCTGCCATGCCGACCAATGCCGACGGGGGGGCTATTCTCACATTTAACGAAGATGGCACAGTTAACCTGCACTGCGGTGCAATAGAAATCGGGCAGGGATTAAAGACTGCCCTCGCCCAGGTTTTAGCAGAAAAGCTTGGCATACACCCTGACCAGATTCATGTTATAGACGAAGTCAATACCCGGGCCGCTCCTCATGACTGGGCTACAGCAGCCAGCCGCAGTCTTTTTATGATCGGTAGGGCTTTGATAGAAGCTGCCGATGATGCCATCAGGCAGATTAAACAGACTGCATCAATAGTCCTGCGCTGCCCGCCTGAAGATTTGCAGGTCTCAGCAGGGCGGGTTTTTCTGGCAGATGAACCGGAAACAGGCCTGCCTGTTGCCGATGTTGCTCTGGGCTATATGTTCCCTGAAGGAAATGCCGTGCAAGGCCAGGTTATCGGTGTCGGGCGATATATTTCACGCCGCCTGACCGCGATAGATCCGGAGAGCGGCGCAGGCCGCCCGGCTCTTGAATGGACCATGGGGGCCCAGGGGGTAGAGGTTGAGCTCGATCCCTCAGACGGCACTTACCGGGTTTTAAAAGCAGTCTGTTCCATGGATGTGGGTAAGGTAATCAACCCTTTCCTGGCTCATGGCCAGGTGGTAGGTGGAATGTCGATGGGGCTCGGTTTTGCAGGTTGGGAAAGCTTTATACTTAACAGGCAGGGTCGGGTTATAAATGACAGTTTGAGGAACTATAAAATATTGCGTTACGGCGAAGAACCTGCCTACCAGGTTGAATTTGTAGAAACACCTCAGCGCGACGGCCCTTACGGCGCCCGCGGTTTAGGGGAGCAGGGTGTTCTCGGCATGCCCGGTGCCCTGGCCGGAGCCCTTGCACGAGCCATCGGACGTCCGCTTAACCAACTGCCGTTAACGCCACAGAAGATCTGGGAAGCAGGGAAGGAGGCAGCCAAATGATTCCTTTTGACCTGGAATATTATGCCCCTGAAAGTATAAAAGAAGCTGTTGTGATCTATACCGAATTGTCAGATGCCGGCAAAGAACCTCTTTACTACGCCGGTGGTACTGAAATTGTTACCTTTTGCCGTCAACAAAAAATTAAGCCCGGTGCACTGATCGACCTGAAGGGAATAGCGGAAACTGGTTTACTTGAGTTCGATGGTGAAAAATTGATCCTGGGAGCTAATATCACGCTCTCATGCCTTTCTGAACAGGGTCACTTCCCGCTTATTGCCGATGTGGCCAGGGGTGTTGCCGACCGAACCGCTCGCAATCGTTTGACCCTTGGTGGAAATATTTGCGGCCGGCTGCCTTATCGGGAAGCAATTCTGCCCCTGCTTACGGCCGATGCCGAAGTTGTATTGGCCGGCAGGGATGGTCACCGCACCGAGACTTTGCGCGAACTATTTGATAAACGTCTCAAGTTGGAAAAAGGAGAAATTTTGGTTCAACTGATCGTCGCCAGGAAAGAATTGGAAAACAAGAGTTGGGTCAGGCGCCGCGAAAAGCATGGGCCTGTTGACTATCCGCTCTGCCACATGATCGGTGTTAAAAAGAAAGATCACCTTGCTGTTGCAGTCAGCGGTCTTTGTGCCTTTCCATTCCGAAGCGATGAGATTGAAAAAGTGATCAACGATTCTGTCCTGTCAGCACAAGAAAAGGTTGAGAAATCCACTGCCCTGCTGCCGGGAGCCGTCCGCAGCGATGAGATCGGCTCAGATGATTACCGCCTGGCGCTCTGGCAGAGAGATCTGGTAGAAATGATGGAATATATGGAGGGAGCGGAGCGATGAAATCATACCGGGAGATCACGAATATCACCTTATATGTCAACGGCGAAAAAAGACGGGTCACGGTTCGCCCCGCCGATACCCTCCTGCGGGTGTTGCGTGAAAAGCTGGGCCTGACAGGTGCCAAACCGGGTTGTGAAAACGGTGACTGTGGAGCCTGTACTGTCCTGCTCGACAGTCTGCCCGTAAAATCATGCCTAATACTGGCAGTCGAAATTGTCGGCAAGAAAATAACCACAGTAGAAGGCCTGAAAAATACTGCTATCCAGCAGGCTTTTCTCCAGGAAGGTGGCTTCCAGTGCGGCTACTGTACCTCGGGGTTTTTGGTTAATGCCTATGCCCTTTTAGAGAAGTACCCTGAGCCTGCAGGCGAAGCAGACAGGGAGTGGCTTGAAAGCAACCTCTGCCGCTGTACAGGTTATGAAGGTATCAGCCGGGCTATTGATACAGCCCGGGAAATCATTAAACAACAAATCTAGTACAGAGGGACGGAGGTAGTGTACTAAAATCAATATTTAGTACAGAGGGACGGAGGTAGTGTACTAAAAATAGTGGAGGGGGCAGCCAATTATTTCTGATCACAGTCAGCTGGAAGCAATATTTGCCCGTTTTAATTTTACAGACTACCGTTGGATTGAAGCATCACAAATTGAGGTTGCCCACTGGGTACGCTTCAAGTGTACTTTTGGCTGCACCAGTTATGGCAAAAAAGGAACCTGCCCACCGCAGGTGCCATCGGTAGAAGAATGCCGCTCCTTTTTTTCCGAGTATAATGATGCGGTCATCTTTCACTTTGCGAAAAAAGTTGATCGTCCGGAAGACCGAGTTCCCTGGAGCAGGGAACTGAGCAAAGAACTGATTAAACTTGAAAGAGAGGTATTTTGGGCAGGTTATTACAAGGCCTTTATGCTCTACATGGACGAATGCCGTTTCTGCGCAAAATGTGCCGGATCCCGGGAAGCCTGTGTCAATAAAGATGATGCCCGCCCCGGTCCGGAATCTTTAGCGGTCGATGTTTTCTCTACTGTTAGGAGTGCCGGATACCCGATAGAAGTACTTTGCGACTATGACCAGGAAATGAACCGTTATGCATTCCTGATGGTTGAATAAAAAAACCCGCCATTGACAAACATTGGCGGGTTGTAAACCATAATCAATAAATTGTTATTGTTACTCTGCCGCGGGGGTAAATGTTCTCGCGGCAAGTTCTTTATCTATCATCAATATGCCATGTCCTTGTTCGCCCACCCGTTTGACTTTGCTTAGGAGCTTGTTCATGTTTGCTTCTTCTTCGACCTGCTCATCGATAAACCACTGCAGGAAACTGATGCTGGGGTAGTGTTTCTCTTCCTGGGCCAGGTTTATTAATTCATTGATCAGGCTGCTGACCAGCTTTTCATGTTCCAGAGCCAGGGTGAAGATTTCCTCTGTTGACTTAAAATCGCGCTTTGGATCTTTGAACCCGGTTATTACAGCTTCTTCGCCCTGGTCGTTGATAAAGTCGAAAAATTTCATGGCGTGAAACCTTTCTTCTTCAGCCTGGACGACAAAAAAATTGGCGAAACCATCGAGGTCTTCTTTCATGAAGTAGGCTGCCATTGCCAGGTAATAGTGGGCGGAGTAAAATTCGTGGGTAATCTGTTCGTTTAACTTGGTTAATAATTTATCAGATATCATAGTAATCCTCCTTTTCTTTAAATTATATTACGTTTTGTGAATATATGCAAGACAATTAAGAATCAATCTTAATTTAGCGGATATTGTCTTAATGACTTTACGCGGCTTCACCTGTTCGGATAAAATGTCTATTTTTCAGGCTAGACAGTCTATTGCGTCTTTTTATTTATAGCTTAAATTTGTGCTTATTTGGCAGGATTCGCTAATACAGAAGGAGAATAACAGAAGGTCTGTTTTTGTAAAAATTGAGGGGATGTTAAAAAAATGGGTTTTTATCACAAGACCAGCGCATTATTGAAATAAAAAGCCAGAATATGCAGTAAGGAGAGTGGTATCGTGGAAGAACAATTAAATTCTGTTTTTGCGTCATATAAGGGGGAAAAGAATGAGCTGATTCCTGTTTTGCAGGATGTCCAGGAGGAGCTCGGTTACCTGCCTGATGAAGCAATGCGAGAAGTGGCCCGTTTTGTAAGAGTGCCTGAAAGTAAGGTGTTCGGAGTGGCCACTTTTTATGCCCGTTTTCACCTCAAACCCCGGGGCGAGCATATTATCCGTCTTTGCTGCGGCACAGCCTGTCACGTACGCGGAGCCAGCAGAGTCGCCGACAGAGTTAAAGATGTCCTCAAGATCGGTGTCGGTGAAACAACTGAAGATTTGAAATACACCTACGAAGAAGTTGCCTGTATCGGGGCCTGCGGCCTGGCGCCGGTTATGACCATCGACAAGGAAACTTTCGGTAAGCTCGATCCTGACAAAACAAAAAAAATCATTGAAACCTTCAGTGAAATTTCAGAAGGGGGGCAGGCGTAGGTGGAAAAATTTATCGATCCCTGTTGTGAAAAATGCTTCAACAGTAAGGAAAAACCGTGTGATCAGTTTGTGGAGTGCTGCCTTGAAGGCCCGCTTTGCCATGAAAGCGAGCCATGCAAAAAAGCGCGTGAAGCAATCGTCGACAAATATTCACACAGTTCAGCTTTCCGGGAGCATTAGTTTTAGTCAATAACAACCTACTGATGAAAGGAGAGAGGACCAACGTGTATGAAAAACATATTTTGATCTGTGCAGGAACGGGCTGTATTTCATCGGGCGCTCTCGACATACAAAATGTCCTGATCGACGAGCTCAAAAAGCACGGTCTGGAGGATAAAGTGCGCATCATTATGTCCGGATGTCACGGCTTCTGCGAAAAAGGGCCGATTTTTATTGTTTACCCCGAAGATGTTTTCTATTGCGAGGTGAAGGCAGAGGATGTTCCGGAGATAGTGGAAGAATACCTGATAAATGGCAATATGGTAGAACGGCTTCTCTACAAAGACCCTGTTTCCGAAGAGACTGTCATTAGCCATGATAAGATCATGTTTTACAGCAAACAGAAGCGTTTGGCCCTGCGTAACTGCGGTGTGATTGACCCTGAAAATATTGATGAATATATTATCCGCGGCGGTTATATCGGCCTCAAGAATGCATTGCAAATGGAGCCGATGGAAGTGGTTAACGAGGTGAAAAGTTCAGGCCTGCGCGGCAGGGGTGGAGCAGGGTTTCCTACCGGGATGAAATGGCAGTTTGGTAACAGTAGTCCCGGAGAAAAAAAATATGTTGTCTGTAATGCCGACGAAGGAGACCCCGGAGCCTTTATGGACCGGAGTATTCTCGAGGGTGACCCCCATGCGGTTCTAGAAGGCATGCTAATCGCCGGTCAGGCGATCAACTCGGACGAAGGCTATATCTATGTTCGCTCCGAGTATCCCCTGGCTATTAAGCGCCTGCGTACCGCTATCGGCCAGGCTGAAAACTATGGAATACTCGGTGAAAACATTTTGGGCTTCGGCTTTAATTTTAAAATAAAAATCAAAGAAGGAGCAGGCGCTTTTGTGTGTGGAGAAGAGACAGCCCTGCTTTCCTCGATCGAAGGCAAACGCGGTGTTCCCCGTCACCGTCCTCCTTTTCCCGCTGTCAAGGGACTTTGGGGTAAACCGACGATAATTAATAATGTCGAAACACTTGCCAATGTACCTATAATTATGCGCAGTGGCGCAGAAGAATTTGCTTCTGTCGGTACAGAAGGCAGTAAGGGTACCAAGGTTTTCGCCCTGACCGGTAAAGTTAACAACACCGGTTTAGTTGAAGTTCCTATGGGCATCTCAATTCGTGAAGTTGTTTTTGATATCGGCGGTGGTATCCGTTACGGCAAAAAATTTAAAGCCGCCCAGATTGGAGGACCTTCGGGAGGGTGTATTCCTGATGAGCATCTCGACCTGCCTATTGATTTCGATTCCCTAACCGCAGCAGGAGCAATGATGGGTTCAGGCGGGCTGGTAGTTGTCGATGAAGATACCTGCATGGTAGACATGGCCCGTTACTTTTTGAACTTTACTAAAAAAGAATCATGCGGTCAGTGTATTCCCTGCCGCCTCGGTACTACACAGATGTATAACATCCTTGAAGATATTACTGAGGGACGGGGGAAACCGGAAGATATTGATCTGCTCGAAGAATTGGCCACAGCGGTTAAGAAAGGTTCGATGTGCGGTCTGGGGCAGACAGCGCCCAACCCTATTCTGACTACCCTGCGATATTTCCGCGACGAGTATGAAGCTCATGTTATTGAAAAACGCTGTCCGGCCTTAGTCTGTAAAGCTCTGTTGAAGTACAGTATAGACCCTGAGAAATGTATTGGCTGTCAGCGTTGTATAAAGGCCTGCCCGGTTGATGCCATCAGCGGGGAAAAGAAGGAGCCTCATATTATCGACCAGGATATCTGTACCCGGTGCGCAGCCTGCTTTGAGGCCTGTCCGAAGAAGGTTCGTGCTGTGCAGGTTGTCTCTGAGGGACTGCCTGAAACGAAAGAGTTAGCTGTAAGCAAGGAGGGTAAATAATGTCAGAGTTAATCACTCTAACCATAGACGATCTGGAGGTTAAAGCTGCTCCGGGCACCTCTATTTTAAGGGCGGCCCTGGACAGCGGTATCTATATTCCCCATCTATGCGATCATGTAGATCTAACTTCTGTTGGTATTTGCCGGGTCTGCCTGGTTGAAATCGAGGGGCGCCGCCCCACGGTTTCCTGCATGACCCCTGTCGAAGAAGGCCTGGTCGTGCGTACTGCCAGTGAGGAATTGGATAAAACCCGCAGGATCAACCTGGAGTTGTTAGTCCTCAACCACGATTACAATTGCCAGAACTGTGCCAAGAACAGTAAATGCCAACTGCAGGAATTGACCAGATTTATCGGCCTTGATGAAGACCGAATCAAGGTGATGCGGGAACCCGAACTTACTATGCCTCTGGATGACTCCAACCCTTACTACCTGCGTGATATGAATAAATGTGTTTTATGCGGTATTTGCGTGCGAACCTGTGAGGAAATCCAGGGCGATGAATGTATCGACTTTACTTTTCGCGGAATTGAAACCAGGATTGGTGTTCTTGGCGATAAGCCAATCATCGATTCCACCTGTGTAACTTGCGGCGAATGTGTCGTCCGTTGCCCGGTTGGGGCCTTGATCCCCCGGGAGGCTGTTGAGCCTACTTATGAAGTCGAAACGGTATGCCCCTTCTGCGGCTGTGGCTGCGGCATATTAGTCGGAATCAGGGGCGGCAAAATTGTCAGCTCGGAAGCAGTGGATAAAAGCCCTTCCAGCGGCGGCAGTCTTTGCGTTAAAGGGCGTTTCGGGCTTGGCTTTGTCAATTCCCCGAAGCGTTTAACTACCCCGCTGATCCGCAAGGAAGGCAAACTGGTAGAAGCGAGCTGGGAAGAAGCGCTTACCCTCGTGGCGGACAAGCTGGGCCAATATAAAGGTGGTCAGTTTGCCGCTATTGCTTCCGCCAAGTGTTCCGTTGAAGATAACTACGTAATTCAGAAATTTACACGGGCAGTGATGGGAACAAACAATATCGATCACTGCGCCCGCCTCTGACACGCTCCCACTGTGGCCGGTCTGGCCACAACACTGGGAAGCGGTGCGATGACTAATACCATCGCCGAAATCGGAGACGCCGCTTGTATTATGGCAATTGGCACCAGCACCACTGAAGCGCACCCGATTGTCGGTTACCAGGTTAAAAAAGCGGTTCGGCAGGGAGCAAAACTAATCGTGGTTAATCCGCAGGAAGTGCCCCTGGTCCGTTTTGCCGATATATTCCTGCAGATTAAACCGGGGGCTGACGTGGCCCTTTTAATGGGTATGGCCAGGGTGATTATCGAAGAGGGCCTGCACGATCAGAAATATATAGAAGAGCGTTGCGAGGATTTTGATCAATTTAAGCAGTCTTTGGAAGAATATACGCCTGATTTTGTCAGCGACATAACAGGTGTGCCCTGGGAAAGGATAGTTGATGCTGCCAGGATGTATGCTCAAAATAATCCAGCATCAATATTATACTGTATGGGTATTACCCAGCATTCACACGGCACTGACAACGTTATGGCCATCAGCAATCTGGCCTTGATCACCGGTAATCTTGGCCTTGTTTCCGGCGGGGTTAACCCCCTGCGCGGCCAGAATAATGTCCAGGGCTCCTGCGATATGGGTTCACTGCCTAATGTTTTTACCGGTTATCAAAAAGTTGAGAATGCTGAAGCCCGTGAGAAGTTTGAGAAAGCCTGGGGGGTCTCCCTGAGCGGAGAGCCGGGC
>PWUG01000290.1 GCA_003562605.1 Syntrophomonadaceae bacterium
AAGTTTTAAGATGATTGTCAGCTGTTTAATTTAGCCGGGCGTCCCCTCTGGTTACGATCCAGGACCCTTTTGCGCATCCGAATAGCGGCAGGGGTTACTTCTACCAGCTCATCATCTTCGATATACTCCATGGCCCTCTCCAGGGTAAATATAACTGGCGGAGAAGGTCGAATGGCCTCATCGGAAGCACTGGCCCTGACATTAGTCAGATGCTTCTTCTTACAAACATTTATATCCAGATCCCCTTCCCGGGCATGTTCCCCTACGATCATCCCGGCATAAACCTGCTCATTAGGGTTAATAAACAGGGAACCGCGGTCTTCCATATTGTAGATCCCATACGCTGTGGCCTCCCCGGTTTCGAAAGCAACAAGGACACCACGGCGTCGGCCGGACAGCTCTCCTTTCCACCTGCCGTAATGGCTGAACAGGTGGTGCATAATACCCTCGCCTCTTGTCTCAGTTAACAGTTCGGAACGAAAACCGATCAGACAGCGTGCAGGAATAGAAAATTCCAGCTTCATGTTTGTCTCACCCGCCGGCTGCAGGTTTAGCATCTCTCCCAGGCGTGAGCCCAGGTTTTCAATCACCCGGCCGGAATATAATTCTGGAACGTTTAAAAATAATTTCTCATAGGGCTCACAAATTATCCCGTCAATAGTTTTTAAAATCGGCTTCGGCTTGGAAATTTGCAGCTCATAACCTTCCCGGCGCATCGTTTCAATCAGAATTCCCAGGTGCAGTTCACCTCGCCCGGAGACTTCAAATACTTCAGGTGAATCAGTTTCAGCAACCTTCAAACTAACGTTGGTTTCAGCCTCTTTCCACAGACGGCTGCGCAGTTGGCGCGAAGTAACATATTTGCCTTCCCGGCCGGCAAAGGGACTGTTATTGACCATAAAATTCATGGTCAGGGTCGGTTCATCTATAGCCGGGAGCGGCAAAGGTGTCGGGTTCACCGGATCACTGACTGTTTCACCAATATTGACCTTGCCCAGGCCGGCAACTGCAACGATGTCTCCGGCATCAGCACGCTTAGTCTCCCGGCGTTTTAGCCCATCATAAGTCCACAGCTTACCGATTTTCTGAACTTCAACCCGGCCATCTTGCTTGCAGAGAGCAACACTTTGACCGCTGGCTAAAAATCCATTGCGAATACGCCCGATACCAATTCGGCCCAGGTAATCATCATAATCAAGAGTGTTGATCTGCAGTTGAAGCAGGCTCTCAGAATCAGCAATAGGCGGCGGAATTTCTTTAACAACCAGTTCGAATAAGGGCTGCAGATCGATTCCGGGCTGGTCCGGATCTAAAGTGGCTACACCCTGGCGTGAATCGGTATATATTACCGGAAAATCAAGCTGCCAGTCAGCTGCATCCAGCTCTACAAAGAGATCAAAAATCTCGTTTAAAACTTCCGCCGGGCGGGCATCGGAACGGTCGATTTTATTAATGACCACCGCTATACGTAAGCCCACTTCCAGGGCTTTGCGCAGTACAAACTTAGTTTGTGCCATCGGCCCTTCAAATGCATCAACAAGTAGTAATGCGCCGTCTACCATCCGTAAAACCCGCTCCACCTCTCCGCCAAAGTCAGCATGGCCCGGTGTATCGACAATGTTGATCTTGGTATTGCCGTAGTATACCGCCGTATTTTTCGATAAGATTGTTATGCCCCGTTCCCGTTCCAGGTCATTGGAATCCATAACCCGTTCCACCACCTGCTCATTTTCCCGGAATATCCCGGCCTGGCGTAGAAGACCATCAACGAGCGTTGTTTTGCCATGGTCAACGTGGGCAATTATGGCGATGTTGCGAATGTTGTCCTGAATTTGTATAGTCAAAATATGTTCACCTGTCTTTATCTTCTATAACAGCGCATGGAGAAACATGCACAGCAACTAATTAAACCATTATTTCCCGGGAAATGCAATTTTGAAGATTAGAAGCTAGCCTAAAAACGGCTTAACAGCCAGGCGGTAAATGGGAATACCCTGGGGGCAGTAGCAGCGCCGACAATCTGAACACTCATTTATACCAAGCCTGTGAGCCTGAGCTTTTCTGTCCATTTTGTCGCGGGGATCAAGGTGCAGTTGAGCCAGTTTAACAAATATATAAGGTCCGGCGAATTGGTCTAACCTTTTACCGGAAGGGCCGAGCTTGGAGCAGGCTGCATGACAGCAAAGGCATTCAAAACAGCTTGATAAAGTTTCAAAACCCGGTGAGATTTTTACAGGCTTGAAAAAATGCCCATCGTGAACCTTTCCACACAGGTTGCTTTTCTCCAAATCTGTCACTTTGAAAAATATTTCCTCATCCCGGAGAAGTTTTTCCATGGGGCTGCGGTCAACAACCAGGTCACGGACAACCGGCAGGTTGGAAAGGGGCGCCAAAACTGTCTCCTCGTCCCTGAGAAAAACAGTACAGGCCAGTCCCGGCCGTCCGTTAATCTCCAGTCCGCAGATGCCGCACTTGGCATAGCGGCAATAATATTCAAAAGCAATGGTGGAATCCAGATTCTCATAAATATACTGCAGCGCCTGCAGCACTGTCACACGACCTTCCACAGGTACAGCAAAAGGCTCTATCCTTCCTGTCTCTTCACTGTCACGGCAGGAACGTTTTAGATAAATCACCTGCTGTTTTATTGTCATCATCCTCACTTCTAACCTGTAAAGTTA
>PWUG01000260.1 GCA_003562605.1 Syntrophomonadaceae bacterium
AGATATTGAAGTTTATATAGGTGAAACAGTATCAAAAGGTGGCGTAGATCTTACAGTAGAGGGATATAAACAAGAAAAAAGAATAGGTTATGGACACTATGCTACAAGATTATATTTTTCTCTAATAAATAATTCTAATGAAATCATACGAAACGTAGGGGACTTTCATTTTGAAATTTCACCGAAAATGTATGAAGAAGAATTTAACCGTAGGAGTAGAAGCCTTAACCTCGATAACAGTGGGTATATCTATCCGGGAGAATCTGCGGAAGGATGGATAGAACTTTATTATGAAAAAAACGTTGCTATTGAAAAGATAAGTTTTATACAAAGAGAAATCTCGATGGAACCATTATGGACGTGGACACCTTAGAAACTGAATAAACGCTTGAAATAATACGTACTTCGAGTTCGACAGTTCATAGCTAACGAAAAGCTGGGAACCCCCTTTATAAAAGGGGTGCCGGCGATGGCCATTTTTCAGGCGTGTTACTATGACGTCTTTTCCCCTGACCCAAGCAGAATCTCCAGGAAAAGGGGCAAGGCTTTGATCGTCAGCTTGTTCAAATAGCCCTGCTGCAGGTTGGTCAGCTCGGTGCGCTGCAGTTCTTTTAAGATTTCATCTACAGGTGTCTTTTTTTCAAAGAACGTTTTCCACGATTACAAGAGATATTTTCGACAAAAGAGAACCGGTTTTGGGATGCTGCGGCTTAGTATATTTTTAAAAAGGGTTTTTGCCGGAAGCCCTATTTAATTTCCACTTGGACTCGGTCAGCCCGATGATCCTCATCCTGACCGGACAGGCCGAGCTCTGGGAGAAACTGAAACTGCAAAACTATGCGGCTATCCGGCTGCGGATCGACCTGGTCTGCAGGATTGCACCCTTTGACCGTGCTCAGACGGAAAGTTACCTCAAAAATCACCTGCGTGCTGCAGGGACTGACAGGGAGATCTTCTCCGAAGGAGCCATTGACGCACTGTAGACCTATTCCAGCGGAATCGCACGGCTGATCAACAAGGCCGCCACCCATTGTTTATTCTACGGGGCACAAAGCCAGAAACCCATCATCGATGATCATATGGTCCATCAGGTGATCGGGGGTGAGATGGCCTAATCTTTGGTTCCGGACGGGTTTTCGCCTTTCCGGGAGGATCGGCAGCCGCTGGAGAGCAGCCCGAGCGCCCGGTCAGGGGGCACGTCACGGTTAAACTTCTTCCCGTCTCCCGGAGGGAAGAAAACCGGTCCGGGATAACTTTAACGTGAATACCCTAAAGGCGTTAAACCCGTATTGTTTTCCGGTCTTTATTCCCAGCAGAACTTGGACAATTTGCACAGTCAGTTTTCGGTCAACGTTCAGCAACAGTAACACTTCACCTTTAAAATATTTCTAAACAATAATAGTAAAATTTATGCTTTACCTCCAAGCTCTCTTGCGATTTTCATAAATAATCTTATACTATCCAAAGAGGCATTTATTGGAACTTCGCACCCAGTGCAAAGTATATAACGGCTTCTTTTAAGGGCCTCATCGAGACATTTTTTAATAGCATCTTTCAAATTAGCATTATCTCTTTGAACAAAAAGATTGGTTTCTACATTTCCGATAATGACCGTGTCTTTTCCGATAATCTCCACTGCCTTGGATAAAGGAACTTTAGAATCAATACTTAGCGCCGTTGCTCCTGTTTCCACCATATCTCTTAATATTGGTCTTGTGTTTCCACAAATATGAAGTGTTACTCCTGCTTTTCTGTTTTTAAAATGTTTGAACAGTTCTATATGATAAGGCTTGATAAATTCTTTATAAATACCAGGAGAAATAATATCACATGAAGCGGCGGCATCTGTGAAGCTTAAGCTAACACCTGTTTCTAACATAGCATCGCCACAGACCCTTGCTGTTTCTGTAGTTATCTTCATGAGATCATGCACATATTGGGGATCATCAAAAGTATCAAAAATCAATTCTTTCATATCACGAAGGCTTATAGCAATTGACCAGGGGCCTACTAACACTCCTCCAACAGGAGCATTGGTTATGGCTTTTTTCAGCTGCTTGCAGGCTTCTAATATATAGGGGATTCTACCATCCTTATGTGGGTCTGGTATTTGCAATTTATCAATCTTACCTTTATTTGTTTTTAGGGGATAAGAAATAGCGTGGCAAATATTATCTTCTGGAAATGCAAGTTGGCTACCCATAGCCTCAGCCTCAATTAACATATCTGCTTCTACGGTAATTGCATCTTGCTTCAAGTCTTCGTAAGCTGCCAGCTGTCCAGAAATAATTACCTCTGTATCGGTTAAGTACTCCTTTACTGTTTTGCCAACGTACTTGGTCGTAATAGCTCCAATGATAGGGTAAGCTGCAACTTCTTCAGTTTCTCCTTTGATTGCAGCTTTAACCCTAGAATAACCAGTGCTCATAACTAATACCTCCATTACTTTTTCGAAATACTATATGATTAATCCTGGATTTCGATTAATTCAACTAATACACCAAAAGCGTATTGAGGGTGAATAAAAATATACTTAATATTTTCCCCTTAAATTCGTTTCAACAAGGCATTGCTGAGGACTTGGGATTCACCGCAGGCATGGGCAAAAACAACCCTGTCACCGGATTGAATCGCCGAAACGCTTCCACCGCCGTGGTCTTTTTTGA
>PWUG01000373.1 GCA_003562605.1 Syntrophomonadaceae bacterium
CCTTCACGAGTTGACCGTGTGGAAAAGTATAACCAGCTTTTAAGGATCGAAGAAGAGCTGGGGCGCTCGGCCCGCTACGCAGGACAATCGATCATGAAAGCATAAAAATTTGTAAAAACAGCGGAAATGTGTTAAAATATCGTTTGCTTGGCCTGTATTGAAGAGTTACTGGAGGTAATCATAAATGATTAATACTGTTTTAACTATAATTTACTTATTTTTATGCGTTATGCTCATAGCAATTGTCCTTTTGCAATCAGGCCGGAGCGCCGGGCTTGGGGCTATTGCCGGTGGAGCCCAATCACTGGTAGGCAAAAAGAAAGGACTGGATGAAAAGTTGGGTAAAGTTACAACTTATGTTGCTGTAGCTTTTATGCTTTTTACCATTGTCCTTGTAGTGATCAACTAAACCGAATTTATATAGGGTCTAACGGCAGGGGAGCGAAAAGCAACCCCTGCCTTTTTTTTTACCTGAAATAGATCTATAATTTAAATAAGTGCTTCCAGCAGTTTTTTTATTATACAATGACTATTTTAAAGGAACTCGCAGGAAACAGTTTAAAAAAGTATCTTGACCCGGAGTCGGGCGGGTGCATATTTGGAACTGCATTTAGACGGTTAAGAAGGCTAAACAGATTCCTGATTTGGGCCTGAAAATGAACCGGGCAGAGCGAAGGAGGCGTGATTAAATATGAAAAAACGAAAAAATGTTAGCGTAAAGCTGCGCTCAAAGATCGAAAGTCTATTAAAAGAACATAAGCAGGAATCGCTTACCCTATCCCAGATTTTAGACGCTCTCGAAATGCAGAAACATGATAAAGCGATATTACTGGATGAAATGAAAACAATGGAGAAAGAAGGTCTGGTGGTCAAAACCGGCGGCGGCCGGTACGGTCTGCCTGAAAGACTGGGGTACCTGACCGGGGTGCTTCAGGGCAACAGGCGCGGGTTTGCTTTTCTGAGACCGGACCGTCAGGAAGATGATATCTTTATCAGCGCCGGCAAACTTAAAGATGCCGCACACGGAGACAGGGTTGTCGTTCGCCTCGATCAGAAAAGAGGCAGGCGGCGACGGGAGGGAACCGTAATTGGCATCCTTAAACGTGGCCGGAGACGTCTGGTCGGAACTCTGCATCGTGATAAGAAAAAATATTATGTGACTCCTGATGACCAGCGTTTCCCGGGTGATGTCCAGGTTTCACTAAAGGATTTGAAACATGTTGAAAGTGGAGACAAAGTAGTTGTCGAAGTTGAAGAGTGGGTGCATGGCAAACTGCCGTCCCGGGGCAGAGTTGTTGAGCATATCGGTGCACCCGGCACCGTTCAGACAGAGCGGCTTACTTTTAAACACCGGTATGAACTTCCCGGTGAGCATCCGGCCCAGGTGTTAAAAGAAGTTGAAGCTCTGCCCGGTGAAGAAGAAATATCAAGCCTGGCTGAAGAACAAAACCGCAGTGATCTGCGCCATATAAAGATGGTAACTATTGATGACGAGACAGCACGCGATTTTGACGATGCGGTTTCTCTTGAGGCGCTGGATGGAGGAGGTTTTCGTCTGGGGGTCCATATCGCCGACGTTTCTCAGTATGTACGTGAAGGAAAACCGATCGACCGCGAAGCCCTGAAACGGGGGACCAGTATATACCTGGTCGATCGGGTCGTTCATATGCTTCCGCCCGCACTCTCTGAAAAACTATGCAGCCTGCAGGCGGATAAAGACCGGCTGGCAGTAAGTGTCATAATGGATCTTAATCCGGATGGCGAATTAAAGTCCGCAGAGTTTTTCCCCAGCTTGATCAAAGTATCGGAGCGTCTTACATACCACCAGGTTGAAGCCTACCTGGACGGCGATAAGGCGGGAAAAGACTTTAAAGAGCCCGCAGTTCCGGAAATGCTCGACCAAATGGATCGTCTTGCCGAAGTGCTACGCCGGAGGCGTTCTGAGCGGGGAACTCTCGATTTGAACCTTCCTGAAGCGCGGATCGAGGTCGATGAAGAAGGAGCTCCGCTCTCGATAGAGAAACGCAGTATGGGTCGCTCAGAATCGCTGATCGAAGAATTTATGATCTATTGTAATGAAACCGTGGCCGAACACCTGACCAAAAAGAAATTGCCCTGCATCTACAGGGTACATGCTGTACCCACCGAGGAAAAATTGACTTCGCTGCGTGAAACTCTGACTTTGATGGGCATAGAAGCGGCAAAAAATATTAAAGTGCTCAAACCGAAACACCTTGAAGGATTGCTGGAGCAAACCCGGGGAGAAAAAACAGAAAGATTGGTCCGCTATCTTGTACTGCGATCGCTTCCTCAGGCCCTCTACAGCGCTTCAAACGAAGGGCATTTTGGGTTAGCTTCCAAATGCTATAGCCACTTTACCTCGCCGATTCGGCGCTACCCCGACCTCGTAGTGCACCGTATACTTAAGCAGCAGGCTTCAGCCGGCGGATTCTCAGGGGAAAGAGTAAAGCGTCTTAAAGTCCGCCTGCCGGCTATCGCCCAGCAGTCTTCGGAAAGAGAGCGGGCAGCGGTAGATGCCGAGCGGGCCAGTATAGATATTAAAAAAGCGCAGTACATGGAACAAAAGATAGGTGAAGAATATGACGGAATTATCAACGGAGTCGCCAACTTTGGCATCTTTGTCGAACTGGAAAATACC
>PWUG01000084.1 GCA_003562605.1 Syntrophomonadaceae bacterium
AAGGGTGCATGCCCTCTTCCCTGAGCGGCACCCGGTTAAGTTCAATTTCAATACCCGTGCCGGCGCGTGAAGCTGTTTCGGTCAGGGCGCAGGTCAACCCGGCCCCCCCAAAATCCTGAACTCCGCATAGCAGTTTTTTTTCGATTGCTTCCAGGGTGGCATCCATTAAAAGTTTGCCAAGGAAGGGATCGCCGACCTGCACTGCAGGGCGCTTTTCTTCTGACCGGTCAGAGAGCTCTTCGGAGGCAAAGGTGACCCCGTGAATACCATCCCGGCCGGTTCTCGCCCCGGCCAGAACCACCAGGTTACCCACACCGCATGCTTTACCCAGTACCAGCCTATCGATGGGCATGACCCCGACACACATGGCATTAACCAGCGGATTGCCCTTGTAACAGGGCTCGAAATAGATCTCACCGGCCACAGTCGGAATCCCGACACAGTTGCCGTATCCGCCAATCCCGGCAACCACTCCGTCAAAAAGGTAACGTCCGCGGGCATCTTCCAGGTTGCCGAACCGCAACGAGTTCAGGAAAGCAACCGGCTGTGCCCCCATTGTGAATATATCCCGTAAAATACCCCCAACTCCGGTTGCCGCACCCTGGTATGGTTCGACAGCCGAGGGGTGGTTGTGACTTTCAATTTTAAAAACAGCTGCCCATCCATCGCCGATATCGACAACCCCGGCATTTTCACCCGGACCCTGGACCACGCGAGGACCGCTGGTTGGAAAAAGGTTCAAAGATGAACGTGAATGCTTGTAACTGCAGTGCTCGGACCACATCACGCTATACATATTCAGTTCAGCGAGGTTAGGTTCACGGCCCACCTGCTCCACTATCATTTCATATTCCCGGTCGGTCAGACCAAGCTGCCTCCAGGCTTGCTGCTCAGCCATTTAAACCACCTCCCGGTTTTCAAGGTAACTGATAATCGAATCAAAAATCACCAAGCCGTCTTCCGATCCGAGGATACTCTCGCCTGCCCTTTCGGGATGCGGCATCAAGCCGGTTACATTGCCCCTGCGGTTGCAAACACCGGCAATATTGCCTGTAGAACCGTTTGGGTTGGCTTCGGCTGTGACACTGCCGTCTTGACCGCTGTAGCGGAATACAATCTGCTTGTTTTCTTCCAGTTCGCGTAAAAGCTCCGGTGATGCATAATAATTGCCGTCTCCATGGGCTACCGGCATTTTTAGCAGATCACCTTTGAAAGTGGCGCAGGTGAGGGGAAGGCTGTCATTTTCGATGCGCACATATACCTGCTCACAACGAAACTGAAGATGGTTGTTACGGTATAGCGCCCCCGGCAGCAGCCCTGCTTCGGTTAATACCTGGAAGCCGTTACAGATCCCAATAACTATTCCGCCCCGCTCAGCAAAATCAGCCACGGCAGACATCACCGGGCTGAAACGTGCAATTGCTCCCGAACGGAGATAATCGCCGTAGGTAAAACCGCCGGGCAAAATAATCACGTCGTTCTGCCCGATGCTGCTCTGGTTGTAGTAAATATATCCTACAGGTTTCTTCAGGACATCGCGCACCAGGTAATAAGCATCGAGGTCGCAGTTTGATCCCGGAAAAACTATAACTCCAAACTTCATGCCCCGGCCTCCTGTAAAGTGTAGCTGAAGTCTTCAATTATTGGATTGCTCAGCAGGCGACGCGACATCTCTTCCACCCGGGCAGAAGCCTCTTCACGGCCCGGCGCATCAAGAGTCAGTTCTATATACTTTCCCACTCGAACCTGTTTAATATGATCGTAACCGAGCGCCCTTAAAGAATTCTCCACGGCAGCGCCCTGCGGGTCGAGAACCGCTTTCTTGAGAGTGACCTCAACTTTAGCTTTCCACTGCAGAACCTTCGCCTCCTTCCAAACGGCGCAGAACTTCGCGGTAAGCATCGACAACCCCGCCCATATCCCGGCGGAAACGGTCTTTATCAAGCTTTTCTTTACTGCTGCTATCCCAAAAACGGCAGGTGTCCGGTGAAATCTCGTCGCCAAGCAGCACTTTTCCATTATGCCGGCCAAACTCAAGCTTAAAATCAACCAAAAGGATCCCCTTTTCTTTTAAATAGGGAACCATAATATCGTTAATTTTCAGCGCTGTTTTTTCTATTTCAGCCATTTCCCCGGCAGCTGCCAGTTCCAGGGCATAGATATGGTAATGATTGATCATTGGATCGTGCAGTTCGTCATCTTTCAAGGAGAATTCGAGCACAGTTTTTTTGAGTTCTGTTCCTTCAGGAATACCGAGACGCTTTGAGATGCTGCCGGCGGCAACATTGCGAACGATCACCTCAACCGGAATAATCTCAAGCGCTTTTACCAGCATTTCCCGCTCGCTGATAGTCTTTTCAAAGTGGGTCTCAATCCCGTTTTTCTCTAAAAGCTTAAAAAAGATGGCGGAAAGACGGTTATTGAGGATTCCCTTGTCTTTCAGCCGATCTTTCTTGACCCCGTCAAAAGCAGTGGCATCATCCTTGAACTCAACCAAAAACAGCGAAGGATCATCAGTCTTGAAAATCTTTTTTGCTTTTCCTTCATACAAAAATTCGCCCTTTTCCATATAATCTTACCTCCCAACGAAAAATAATTTAATATTTTTATGCCGATATCCTTAAGAATCCGGTTTCCGGCCCCTGACTTTCGACTTCTG
>PWUG01000243.1 GCA_003562605.1 Syntrophomonadaceae bacterium
AAGGGAGGGATTGCCATGGCAATACTGGAAAGGATTTATAGAAACATTGATAACCGCTTCTGGAACCCCGGAATAAAAGCTTTCCCGGTTAAAAACAGGTATACTGCCGGTGTGGCGGGACAGCGGTTGTTTGAAGAAATCAAGGATAACGGGAAAATATATGGAACCCCATGCCAGAACTGCGGGGTTACCTTCGTCCCTGCCCGCATTTACTGCGAACGCTGCTTTGCCCGCCTCGAAAAATGGGTGGATGTCGGCACGGAAGGCACAGTCTTTTCCTATACTCTTGTCCATAAGACCAAGAGCGGTGAACCAAAAGAGAACCCTTCGCTGATTGCCGCCGTAAAGATTGCCGACGGCTTGCTGATTCACCGCCTTGGCGAGTGTTCGGCGGAAGATGTTTGGATCGGGATGCCGGTCAAAGCCAAATTCAAACCGAAAACCGAACGGCAGGGGGGAATTGAGGATATCCGGCACTTTAAACCCTTATAGGAGGGGCAAAAAAAACAGTTGTGACAAACAAAACCCCGTCTGCATTAAAAGCAGGCGGGGTTTTAAATTTCGATGCTGCTTAGTCAATACAAAGCGTTGTGCTTTTTTCCTACCAGGCCGGAATGTTTTTTCCCTTTACTTTTACCCTTACCATTTTCACCCTGGGTCAGGTATTTCACTATTTTACTCATTTCATAAGCTATAATCAGCACTCCGGGAACAAAGATCAATAAAATCAAGCCCTCGCGGGTCTGAACAAATTTAAGGAGATGGCCGACATAGGGCACCGATCCGCTTACTCTGCCGACAACATTTTCCGAAAGCACCGGGTTGGGATCGTTGACATTATTGGCATCACCTCTGGTGATAAACCTGAGCCCGTCATTGGTTATAACTTCAACAACACGGTGGGTGGTTAAAGAATTGTTTCCGTCCTGAGTGTGGTAGGTGATAATGTCACCGACAACTATTTGCTCAGGCTCGACTTCACGCACGAAAGCAAGGCTGCCGGTGTCGAATTCAGGTCTCATACTGCCGCTTAAGGCTATATACATGTGGTACCCTGCCACCTGCGGGACGCCGCCGGTTATCCTGCTCTGGATCAAGAAAAAAGAAAGGGTAGCCATCATCAGCAGCAGAATGACGAAAAGAATGTTGCCAAATATAGATAAAAACCGGCCAAATCCTCGTCTGGATGGTTTTTTCTCGTCTGTCTGACTGCTCTGCGAGGATATATCATCTTCGTCATCTTTTAAAAATTCCTCAAGCAGGGACTCATTATAACCTTCGTTTTCACTTTCACCGTCACCATATAAGAAGGCATCTGCTGATTCTCCGGGCAGATCGGACTGCCTTATGCGCTCCCTGCGGCTTTCAGCCGACTCATCCGGAGGTTCACCGTGGTCGGTTTCTTCACGATCCGGAGGCTGAATTTCTTCAGTGCCGCCTTTATCGGCGCTTAAAGGTTTTTCAGAAAACAGGTCGTCGAAGTATTTGTCATCGACCGGTTGCGGATCCAAAACAGGCTCTGAGCGATCCTGCGGCATATCTACACCTTCATCGAGAAACTCTGCTGCTGGTTTTACAACAGCTGGTCCCGGTTCCGGTTTCGGCTTAACCGGTTCTTCTAACGGAACACCTAGATCCTTTTTTCCTTCCTGTTCATCAATTGTCAAGTCTTCGAATGCCTTAAAGCCGGCTTCATCCGGTTCATATTTAATGTCAGCAGGTTGATGTCCGAAAAGTTTTGTGAAGTTATTTTCTTCCGGTTCCGCAGGATGTTTCTCATCGAACAAATCATAAGCTGGGCCGTCCGGCTTTGGAGAAGTTTCTTCACCTGCTTGATCTTCACCGCTTCTTTCAGTCGCGAAATAGTCCATATCATAATCCAGAACCGGATCTTCTGCTAATTCCTCAATCTGTGGAAGTTGCTCTGTATCGTCCTGCTCAAACAGTTCGATATCATCAAAATAACCCGGTTGCTCTTCAGAGACAGGACTTTCCTCTTCGATTACCGGTATTTCATCTTCAGGTTTAACTTCTTCGTATGGGCTGCTGTAATCTTTCTCAGCAAAACCTGTTTCTTCGTCTTTATAAATATCTTCATCTTCGGAAAGCGGCTTTTGGTCAGAATAAGGTTTTGTATCCAGTACAGAATTTACTTGCTTTGCAAATGAATCTTTATCTAAGGTCTCCTCTACTACCCCAATATCATCCTCATAGTCAAATCCTGAGCTGACACTTCCCTTATCAATATCATAAGAAATATCCTTGGGAAATTCTTCTACGGCCAATCCTTTTCTTCTTGTAGCAATATAAATACGGGCCATAAAATCTTCTTTGCGGATCGGCTTAACCATATAATCATCAACTGCACCAATTTCGATGGCTGAATAAAGTTTCTCATAGTAATCGGGGTCAAAAAGGGCCAGTATATGTGCGCCCCTGCTTTTTCCGCGCAAGCTTTCAATCAGGCCCGCCTGGTCTTCTCCAACCAGGTCATAATCAATAATGATTATATCGGGCAGCAGCTTTTCGGCAACCTTCAAAAGGGTATCAGTAGAAAAACAGTTTACAATGTCAGCTCCGGGCAAGATCTGCCCGATCATTTTCTGCAGTTGTTCCGAAGAGATAAAATTGTAATCAACTAAAAATAAATAC
>PWUG01000323.1 GCA_003562605.1 Syntrophomonadaceae bacterium
TTGCCAGGGGGTTGGGTAACAAAGAAATCGGCGAGCAGCTTTTCATCAGCGAGAGGACCGTCAAGTCTCACGTAACCCACCTGCTCGAGAAGTTGAACCTGCGGGACCGCACCCAGCTGGCAATTTATGCCCTCCGCAACAACCTGGCCTCGGACGATACCAGTTAAGTATATAACTGATCTGGATGGATGTCTGTGAAGGGCTTTCAGATGCGTTATATTTTATAAAATAAAGGCGGGGTTAGCCACCCAGTTATAAGCAAACTTGAATGACCAGCCCCACCAATGATTTTTTGTTGAATATGGATTATTCTTCAACGACGGAGTCAGTTTCCGTCTTGAAACCTTCAACCTTTGATAAAATTTCAGGAACCATTTCGACGATCTTTTCCAGCGAACCACGGCTGGTGAGCGGAATTACACTCAGTTCGTCATTCTTAACTACTACAATAGCATTGGGCGATATTTTACACCCCGCTCCCCCGCCGCCTCCACTGCCATCATTGCCTTTGTTGTCTTTGCCGCTACCTTCTCCACCGCCGACTCCAAATGTCACAGTAATAATAGGAATCATAGTGATACTACCAACCTGGAAAGGCTCACCAACTACTGTTTCAGTGCGGATAAACTTCTCCAGTTTTTCAAACAATGTGTCAAAAACTTCTCTGCCACTGGCCATGCTGTTTTCCTCCTTATATTTTATCCTATTTATATATACACCAAGTTTCAATTTTGGTTGCATCCTTTTTATATAAGAATTTTTTACCTTAATTGTTTGCAGCTAATTCAGTTTTCGTTGTTTTTTTAAATAAATGCCTGGTTTTGACTTTTAAGAAAAACCAGCCTATTTTTGCCAGGATTAGTCCTGATATAATTCGTCCTTTTAAACAAGCGTTAAATTCATAGTGTTCATCTTCCCAAACTGGCTTAAGATCCACAAAAGTTTTTTTACAGCAGTATTTCAAGGCATTGGTAATAGCAGCCAACCAACCGGTTAAGTGAGGTTCGTCAAAACCTATCCTGCCCTTTAAGTAAAAGCGATCTGGTTTTAAAATAAGCAAGAGATCTTTTACAAGAGCTATACCTCTTACCCTGAGCTCTTTATCGAAGATTGCAAGCCAAGTTCGGAAACCTATCTTTTTACTTTCTTTTTTTTCTTTTTCAGCTTTCTCTTTTTTGCCGAATTTTTTTGGATCAATCCTTATTGGTATTCCGAATAATATAAACTTGAGCTTCAGGGCCATGCTTCCCTGATCATTGATGCCTCCGGTAAGAATAAAAGCTGGAGAGCATCTGAGGCTAAAGTTGAACCAAAAGTTTTTTTCATAACCGGCTCGAACCTTGTAACGAAAAGGAATTATTAAAAAAAAGAGAAAGAAAAATACTATTAGGGCTAAAAGAATGCCAAGGATGTAGAGAACGGCAGTTACAATAATCATGATAAAAGAGTCTCCTTTAGGTCTGGCCTGGAATGAGCCTTGAAAGCATCGGCTTACGCTTAATTAAACGGCTGCCGGCAGCCCTGGCCATGGTGGAAACTGTTTTGCCAACCGAACGGGTGATGGTCCGGTTGACAGGGTTGTAAGTAATAAAGCTAAATGTATGTTGTAGAATATGTTTTTGTGGATGCCAGGCATCTTTTATTGGGTCTTTTCCAACAGCAGTTTGAATGTTTGCCAGATGTGCTTTAACAGCAGCTGTCCGGTATGCGATCAGCTCGGGCGGTATATCGACGGTTGGCTGGTGTTTTAAATCCCAGTCCATTACCTTGAACCGGTTTAGCATTTTACGGCAAGGCTGACAGGTTGCCAGGTGTTCTTCAAGGATTATCGTCTCCATAATTTCCAGTTCCCCGTCGATATATTGATGTAATAAATCATGAATCTGATCATGCATGGTGATTACACCTCCAGTAAATCAAAGGTTTTCATTTTTTGACGAAGTAAATTTCTTGCCCTGTAAACATTACTTTTAACTGTGCCTAATGGTTGTTGAAGCGCTGATGCCATCTCGTTATAACTCATTTCCTCATGATAACGCAGGGTGAGGACCAATCGGTATATTTCAGGCAGTTCTGCAATCAGCTTGTTCATCATGTTGCGGGTATCGTTGCCTATCACCTGTTCTTCAACGTTGGTTTCATCTGCAAGGTATAAGTCAGGGCACAGTGAGGTTTCATCTTGCCTGTTTTTTCTGCTTTGATTGATCAGCGTATTGATAGTAATTTTTTTTAACCAGGGGAGAAGAGGGCGTGTTTCATCGAAGTTTTCAATGCCTCGAAAAATCTTAATATAAACTTCCTGCATCATATCAAGGGCTTCTTCTTTGTTGCGAGTGTAGTTATAGCATATCCGGTAGAGATACGCTTCGTACTGGCTGATCAGCTGGTTATAAGCATCTTGATTATTTTCCTTACAGCGTTTAATCAGGCTAACTGTATATTTGTTAACCAGCTTGTCCGCCTCCAAAAGGCAAATTTATGTTCTATTATAAATATACCCTGTTACTAAAAAAAAGTTGCAAATAAATTTTGGGAAATAGCAACTTAAGAATATATTATCCTGATTTTGCTGTCCTGTGTTATTAAAAAGAGTGCTTGGATAAAAATAGGCTTCAGCCATTGCGGTTGAAGCCTAAATGGGTTTAAAA
>PWUG01000073.1 GCA_003562605.1 Syntrophomonadaceae bacterium
ATGCTTTCACCCCTGGCGTTTAACATCGGCTTCGGCGGATCTGACTTCTGAGTTCTCAAGGATACAACGATCAGGGTAATAACACAAACAACAGCTGCCGGAATAGCGGCAAAGAACAGGGCATCCCAGACACCCTCGTCTACCCAGTACCATATATCAAAATCAACCATGTACCAGTTGGCTTCGAGTGTAAAGGGTAAGGCCCAGACGAAACCGATAGTCCAGGCCACAAGCCCGGCAAAGAAGGAGTAGACAGCGCCTTTTAGATTAGCCTTTTTCCAAAACAAACCGGCAACATAAGCCGGCACTACCGTCGGCAAACCAACAGCACCGGCAAATACAATCAATTTATAGAGGGATGGAAATACAATGGCTATAATCATGCAGATTATAGCGGTTATCGGTATGAAAACACGCACCGCCTTTAGGGTATCCACGCTGGTTGCATTCGGCCTGAAATAGCGGTAGACATTGTGACCGAGGAGAGTGGCATTAATTAATGTTGAATCCCCGGCGGTTGAAAGAATCGCTCCGGCAATCACCACAATGAAAAACACGCCAAACCAGTCGGGCATAAAGTTTTGCGCAGCCCAGAGTAAAACCTGCTCATTGTCTGCGGGGGTAGCTATCCTGAAGCCGTGGGTAAAAACAGCGATACCAATCATTACAGGGATTAAAGCGATGACCAGGTAAAGCACACCTGCGGTTAGGAAGCCGCCTGAAGCTGTTCGGGCGGTTCTGGCAGCAAGAGCACGCTGCATCAGGATGGCGCAGCTCAGGTCTCCCAGACCGACGCCCAACCAGGCTGCAAGATAGGAAATAAATCCGAATAAACCAACATAGTAAAGAAAACCGCGGGCATCGGGAATCGGTAGCATTGCAAAGGGCGGCAAATTATCCCAGACCCTGGCATTGCTGACGAAATATTCCCAACCTCCGATTCCCCTGATTACTGCCGGAAATAGAATCACCAGGGCAACAATAATCAGGACTGTATTCATGGTATCGAGCCTCGATAAAGCTTTCAATCCTCCACTATAAGTAATAAAAATAATCACACCTGTCCCGATAATTACAGATACAGCAAAACTGAAACCGGTGGTAACCTGGACCAGCACCCCGGCAGCGACCATCTGGCCGGCCAGCCAGGACATGGTTCCGATAATCTGGATAATCATGAATAAAACACTCATCTGCTTACCGTAACGGTTTTCGTAAAAATCAACAACCGAGGTATAACCGGCCTGCCGCAGACGGTAAACAAAGAAGACTCCGGCTAAAACAAGGGTCAGGGCAGGCGCCCAGGGGTCATAGATTGTTCCCTGGAAACCAAACATATAGGCGTACCCTGCAGCACCAAGAATCGCCCCGGCACAAAGCCAGGTCGCAGCAGTAGATCCAACCAGGTAGACGAAAGAAATATCTCTTCCTCCTAGCACGTGGTCATCACATTCTTTAATCCCGCGCGAGAAATAAAGCCCGATTAAGATTACCAATACTATGTAAGCCGCCAGGCCCAGATAAATCCAGTTCGCAATATTACCAAACATCGCTTCTGATTCCACAAAAATACCTCCTCTATTACTTATTAATATATTGCTGCCAATTATTATTATATTAAGCAACTTTTATGCCAACATTTAGTGTCTAATTCTTATTTGCAAGAAAGATGCCCTGTTTTATCTGAACAAGAAACAGCGTTTTATCGATGCAGGGGATCAGGTATAGCAAAACGGAGGGCTTAAATCGCCCTCCGTTCAGGTAATTCATCAGTAATTAATCGCTTTTTTATTCCATAATTTCCGGGAAATCTTCCAGCTGTGGTACCGGGTAGTCAATACCCAGAAGGAAAGAAATTTCCCCGGCAGAGTTGAAGATCGGGGCGAAGCCGGATTTCTGCAAACCATAGCCGTAGTCATCCATCCAGGTTAGTTTGGAAACTGTCGGTTGGCCGGTTTCAAAAGCTTCTACTGTCCAGGGTTCTTTTGGGTATTCATAGCCGTAGGGGTCCATATCCTCCGGTTCCGCCCCATCAACAATGATCAGGTTATTGTCGCCGCCATCATCGATGAAGCTGTAGAGGTAGGTTGCCCCAACTTCATATACCCATTCATTAAATATTGCATATAGCTCATCATGTTCCGGGTTCTGCCTGTTGCCGGCAGCAACGACAGCGTCATGCAGGTCACCGTAATAACCGTCTTCTGCATTTAACCTTTCACCCAACTCAGTAATTATGGCCAGAATTTCTGCCATTGCCTCGTTGTTTTCGGGAAAATCAGTGATGTCTACATCGGGGTCTTCAACATCGGGCGTTTCATCTACTGCCTGACCGCAGCCTAATGCCAGGCTCAACACGAAAATAAAAACCAGAAACAATAAAACTTTTTTCATTATAACATCCCCCTTTATTATAAAATCTGAACGGTCATCACACTGAACAAATACTGATCAAAAAAGTTTAAGTAAATTATTCCTATGCGTAGAACCCCTCCCTTTAAATAAGATCATACAACATAAATTATATAATAAGCAACTTTTATGCCAACATTTATTCTGCCTTAGTTTTTGAAGAGAGCACATCCTGGCATAATTATTGCTTATATTAGGTTTATATATTGATAAAGAGCAAAGGAGCTCCTTAGATTATGTTGTTTGCAAGAAAGCATCAATTTACGTAAGATTGTGGTTATGGTTCTTGTCCATACTAAATCTAATTATTGAGAAACAACAAAGCATAATTCTTAATTATAAGAAAGATGCCTGGTTCGACCTGAATTAAGAACAGCGGAAAATTAGTAATGGAGGGATACAATGAAGTTAGCCATATTAGGCCTGGGCGGCGTTGGCAGGGTTATTGCCAAATCAGCAAACCAAACTGGAAAATTTGAAAAGGTCGTTTGTGCAGATCTTGATCAGAAGATAGTTGACAGCGCACTAAAAGATATAAGCAATGATAATTTTAGCGGTCAAATGATTGATGCTTCCAACTTTGAAGAGGTTAAAAAACTTGCAACTGAAGTCGATGTCCTTATAAACGCAACCATTCCCCGTTTTAACCTGGTCGTCATGGAAGCATGCCTGGCAGGAAATTGCCACTACATGGACCTGGCCTGCGAGACCCTGCTGAAAATACCGGGGAAAATAGATATATCCGAACAGTTGGATATGGACTCGAAGTTTAAAGAGTCCGGTTTGCTGGCCCTCTGTGGTATCGGCATTGATCCGGGCTGCAGCAACATTTTCGCCCGCTACCTTTCCGATCGTATGGATAAAGTTGAAGATATACTGGTCAGAGATGCCGATGTTTCTTATGTCGAAGGCTATAAGATGGCCCTTTACTTTTCTCCTGACACCTTTATTGATGAGTGCGTATCTGAAGCGCCTCTCTTCTTTGAAAATGGGTCCTTTTTAACCAAGAAGTCTCTTCAGGTTATTGGAGAGTTTGCTTTCCCCGAGCCGGTCGGCACAGTAAAAGTCTACGGGGTTTCACATGAGGAAGTCTGGACCCTGCCCCGCTATATCGATAAAGAAGGCCTTATGAACTGCAACTTCGGCTACGGACTCGCCGATGAGCTGGTGACGATGATGGATGTATTAAGAACTATTGGTCTGGATAGTGATCAGCCAATTTTAGTTAACGGAACAGAGATTGTTCCGCGCGATGTGGTTACCGCACTGCTGCCTCGCCCGGCCGACCTGGCAGGCAAGGTTAAAGGCAATGTTTGTGTCGGCACCCTCGTCCGCGGTTACAAAGAAGGTAAAAAGGTGACAAAATTTATGTATAATACGGTAAATCATGAAGAAGCCTACCGCCGCATGCAGGAACAGGGCACATCCTTCCAAACCGGTATCCCTGCTGCCCTGGCCGCTGATCTTCTGGCTGAAGGGGTAATTAAAACCAGGGGTGCAGTACCTCCTGAAGCGCTTGATCCGGAACCTTTTATTGACAGGCTGCCTGATTACGGCATGAAGGTTTGCATCGAAGATCGATCTTGAAACTTTATGAACATCTACCTCGTGGACACTTTGCAACAAAGTGTCCACTGATTTTTTTCTCAGTTAAAAAGAGACCGGTTTGCCGTCCTCGATGATCGTCTGATCATCATGCAGCGCTTTACGGATATCCTTCGGTATGCAGAACATCCCTTCATGGGTTTCCCCGTCATAAAACCTGAGTTGTCCTTCCATTGCCTTCAATTTGCTGTCTACTGCTTCTCGCTTAAGATAAGGCAGGTTATTGTCTTCACAGGCAATTATATAACCCCAGGAGCAGTCAAATGAAGGTATGAAGGTGTGGTATGAACGAACGGTGCCAAAACAAAGCTCAAGGGTGTTTCTGATTGCTGCGTGTATGCTCAGGTAGTCAAGGCTGAAGCCTCCGGACTGCACGGCAAGGATACCGCCGGGTTTTAGCTTGGTTTTAGCAATATCGTAGAATTCACGTGTAAAAAGCAGTTTTGATGGCCCTTCTTCGGCCGGTTCTGTAAGATCGCTGTAAATTATATCAAACTTATGATCGCTTTCCTCAAGGTACCTACGGGCATCCATATGAAGGAGTTCGACGCGGCTGTCATCAAAGCTGCCCTGGTGCCATTCAGGAAGATGTTCTTTGCACATTTCCACTACCTTGCTGTCGATATCGACCATGACCACCTGCTCTACTCTGTTATAGCGGCATATCTCCCGTAAAACCGCCCCTTCCCCGCCACCCATAACCAAAATCTGCCTCGGATCGGCATGCATAACTGCGGCCGGGTGGACCAGTGCTTCGTGGTAAATATGTTCATCAAACTCGGCAGACTGGGTTTTACCGTCTAAAATCAACAGCCTGCCGTAAGTAAATGTGTCGACTATATCAACCTTTTGAAAAGGAGTTTCTCCACTGAAAAGATACTTTTTTATTGCATAAAGATAGCCGTGATAATCGCTCGAATATTCAATATACCAGTTCCACTCTGCCAGGGTCACGTTTATTCCTCCTTTAGCCTGCCGGACAGGCCAAGTTCAGCCAGCTTTCGGTAAAGAGTTGCCCGGCTGATTTCCAGCTTCTTTGCTATTGCGTTTTTGCCTTCATAAGTATTGCCGAAACGTTCAATGTATTCCTGTAAAATCCGGCGCTCATATTCCCTGACCCTGTCCTTGAGGGGAGAATCTACAGCTGCGAAATCCGGGGACTGTGATTCCCTAACCCGCGGAGGCAGACTGCTCAAAGTTACTGTTTCACCGGCAGCCATATTAACCGCATATTCCACTGCATTTTCCAACTCCCGGACATTTCCCGGCCAGTGGTAACCGAGCAGGCATTCCATGGCATCCGGTTCAATGGAGCGAATCTCTTTCTTCAACATCGGTGCATACTTTTCAAGACAACGTTCAACGAGGGCCGGGATATCTTCCCTTCTCTCTTTCAGGGGAGGAATATGCAGGGGTATAACACTTAAACGAAAATATAGATCCTTGCGAAAATTGCCTTCCTGCATCATCGATTCGAGATCCCGGTTGGATGCAGCAATAATTCTTACATCAACAGGGATCTTTTTTGACCCCCCAACCCTTTCCACTTCTCTGTCCTGTAGGACATGCAGCAGTTTTACCTGCAAATGCAGGGGCATTTCCCCAATTTCATCGAGGAAAAAAGTACCTCCGTCAGCCAGCTCAAATTTACCTACCTTACCTTCTTTCCTGGCACCTGTAAAGGCGCCTCCTTCATAACCGAAGAGTTCACTTTCCAGAAGCGCTTCAGGAATGGCGCCACAATTAACACTGATAAAAGGCCCGTCATCGCGCATACTGGCTTTATGAATAGCCCGTGCAAAAATTTCTTTGCCTGTGCCGCTTTCACCGGTGATTAGTACTGTAGAATTACCCCCGGCAACCCGAAAGGCCTGCTCTTTAACCTGCCTGATAACATTACACTCCCCGATAATATCGTCAAAAGTGTAATCCATGGGAGTTGAACTTAAATCGTAAATCAGCCGTCGCGCTTCTGAAATATCACGAAACGATATGACAGCTCCATCCGGTTGTTCCTTTCCGGGGATAGGGCGTACAGATACGATAAAATGCATACTATGCCGGCCTTTGGTTTGATAAAACTCTTCTTTTTCAGTATATTCCCGGCCGGTTTTAAGTACTTCAAAAGCAGGGGCATTATCCCAGAAATCTGCCAGGTTTTTACCCAAAATAGCAGAACGGTCACAGTTCAACAACTTAGCAGCCGTGGTGTTACAATGTGTAACAAGGCCCTGGGCATTGATAGCCAGGGCTCCCTCATGGATCGTTTCCAAAATGGTTGATAGTTCTCCAGATAAAAGTGTCAACCTTTCCATCGTTTTGCTTTCGGAAACTTTAGCAGCAAGAAGATCCGCCATATGATCCAGGAAGAGCAAGGCAGCTTCTGTATTACTCATCAGTTGCTTTTTCTGCTCGACAGTAAAAGCTACCAGGCCAATAACGCCAATTACCCGGCCTTCCAGTTTAATCGGGCTGCAGATTTCACCTAACTCCGGTGTAGTTCCCTCCAATGAAGAGGGATCGTAATCAGGATCGCTGGGCGGGTCCTTCACTACCTGGGGGTTGCCTGTCCGCAGGGTACGGGCATACAAAAAATCACTATCAACCTGGCCCAATTCCTCTTTTTGCCCAATCTTATCTTCATAGATACCGGTTCCGGCCACTACAGTAAGCTGGTCGTCTACAATTTCCACTTCAATGGAAAGTGCCGCTGAAATTGCTTTGGCCACATCCTGGGCAGTTGGTTGGATACTCATTAAGCCAGACATTTTCGTCTCCTCGGTGCCTATTTATAAACATAAGCTCATGTTGAAATCGGAAGCGATATGCAGCATCATATTGATAATTCTTTATTAATATGCAGTACCCTTCTGCGTGTTTCAATAATACTGAAACAAAATCGGAGCTTATGGCAGGCAGAAGCTCCGGAAATGGTAGTTGTTTCGCTTTAACAGGTTACTTATGCTATATGCTCAGGACATCAAAAGGACCATCAGGGCTTTTTCAGTATGCATACGATTTTCGGCCTGATCATAGATCACAGCATGGGCTCCGTCCATCACCTCGTCGGTCACCTCGACACCGCGCATGGCGGGAAGACAGTGCATAAATACCACATTCTTATCGCACTTGGCCAGCATTTCCCGTGTTACCTGGTAAGGAGCAAACAGCTTCTTCCTTTCATCTTCCTCCTGCTCCTGTCCGATCCACCACCATACGTCTGTATAGATTACGTGGGCTCCTGTACAGGCTTTGTCTATATCACTGGTGTGATAATAGTTGCCACCGGAAATTAGGTTGTTTTTATTGAATATAGAGGTATAATCATCCCGGATGGCATACTTTTCCGGGCTGCAGTGCACAAACTCAAGCCCGAGTTTGGAGCAGATCAGCCCCAGTGAGTGGGCGGGTTGGGTACGATCACCGCAAAAAACAATTTTCTTCCCGTACGGTGAATCAAATTTTTCTATTACTGTATAGATATCAGCCAACGCCTGGCAGGGATGATTCTTCTCTGTCATCCCGTTAATAACGGGCACTTCTGCAGCATCTGCAAGCTGCATCATTTCATCATGGTTATTCCAGCGGATCATGATCGCATCAAAATACCTGCTTAAAACTTTTGCCGTGTCGTAAATGCTCTCTTTCTTGCCAAGGTGAATTTCACCCGGCTTGAGGTAAGTTACATAGCCCCCCAACTGCTGAATGCCAAGTTCAAAAGAGATACGGGTCCTGGTCGAAGGCTGGTCGAAAATACAACCGAGCGATTTATGCTTAAGGTAGGGGTAAAAAAAACCTCTTTTCACCTCCAGCTTTAAATCCTTTGTTGTCTCGAGGATTAGCATGATTTCTTCTTGGGTGAAATCATCAAGATCCATGAAATTTCGTCCGGTCAATTTGTTCATGAAAATCCTCCTCTTTATAATGTCCCACTAAATTCATTCAGGGTATCTTCAAGCCGGTTAAGGACTTCGTCAATCTGCTCCCTGGTGATAAGCAGGGGGGGTTCGAACCTGATTGTATTTGCACTGATCAAAGTTCCGGCAACCAATACTTTACGCTTGAAGAGGCCGGAGGCTACCTTGTAGCCGAACGATGGATCATTAAAATGCTGCCCGATTAATAAACCTTTACCGGTAATACCCTTGTAAATTTTCGGATATTTTACAGCCAGACCCTCAAGGTTTTCAATAAAATAGGCACCATTTTCCGCAGCTTTCGTTACCAGGTCATCACGAAGCGTCACTTTAATAGCCGCAATTGCCGCAGCACAGGCCATCGGGTTTCCGCCGGTGGTAGTAGTATGCATAAATGGATTAGGATCTTCAAATGCTTTCCATATCTTGCCATTACCCATAAAAGCGCCGATTGGCAATAACCCGCCACCCAGCGATTTTGCCGCACAAAGTATGTCAGGCACGATATTCCAGTGATCGACACCCCAGAGTTTTCCGGTTCTGCCCAGTCCGGTTTGCACTTCGTCAGTAATCAGCAGGACTCCGTAACGATCACATAGTTCCCTTACTTTCGGCCAATAATCATCGGGAGGAACAATAGCACCAGCTTCACCCTGTATCGGCTCGGCAATAAAACAAGCTATTTCAATCCCGACCTTGTCGCAGATATCCAGCTGCTGTTCCAATGCACCAGCATCGCCGAAAGGCACATAAAAAGTTTGTCCGCCGTACGGTTGTAAAGCCTGCCGAAAATCTTTTTTGCCCATCACACTCAAGGAGCCGAGTGTTTTACCGTGAAATCCTGCTACGGTTGAGATATAGTTATGCTTTCCAGTATAAAGCCGGGCAAGCTTCAGGGCGCCTTCAATCGTTTCGGTGCCGCTGTTAACAAAGAAAGCATGGTCAATATTGCCCGGAGTAATTTGAGACAGCAAGTTTGCCAAAACCCCTCTTAAAGGGTCCATTAATTCCTGCGAGGGGATTCCTGATTTGCCGGCCTGGGCACGAACAGCATCAACCACTTCGGGATGAGACCATCCGAGATCTAAAGCGCCGTAACCGCCGAGACAATCAATGTATTCATTACCAAAAACATCGTAATAATAGACTCCTTCACCTCTCCATTCGGTTCCGGCATAATCACCGGCCTCTGTAACCGACTTACGATAATCAACCCACCCCTTGTTAAAGTGGTTAACAAAATTATCAACAGTTTCCCGGGAAACATCCCGGGCAGTTTTTTCATCCAGTTGGGGGGCATTGATAATGTCCAACCATCGTTCTGCATACTTAACAGCTTCACTGTACTTTGCCATTTAAGACTTAGCCTCCTTGGCTCAGATTGAATTTAAAAGCCTAAATAAAATCATCTTTCGGGGGCATCCATTGATCTATGTTGCGAAGTATTCTTGGCACTAAAGCATATTTGGTGACAACAACCCCATCGAGTGAGGGTATAGTTCCTCTTAAAAAATCATAGAGCTCTTCGGTATTTTTAAAACGTGCCGCAACAGAAAGTTCGTGGGTTTCCTGACCATAAGCAAGATATGAAACCTCGGGCATTGTCAGCAGCTTATTTACAATTGAATCCGATTTTTCTTCTTCGATCTCCATAAAAATATCGATAGATATGCCATAACCGAAAACCTGGGGGTCGAGAGCCAGTGTAAAGCGGCCAATTTCCATCTCTATCAACCGTTCAATTCGTTTGCGGACAGTGCGCTGGTTAACGCCCAATTTTTGGGCAATTGTAATTGCCGGTATCCGCGAGTCAACTTTTAAAAGCTCTATAATCGAATAATCAAGCTCGTCAAAAGGTAATAAGGCGTTTTTCTTTTTTCGCATGACTTGTCTCCTAAATAAAAATTGCTTAATTGCACCATTTTTTCCTGTTTACTTGCAATTAGTATAACATGCAATGATGATTTTTTAAACACTTTCTTGGTTATTATGCCTTCACAAATCATAATTACGGCACTAAATATAACTTAAATAACAATTATTAATTCCGAAACGGCAGTTTTCCTGCATAAAAAAGAATAAATTTCAAATAGCGAGCAGGATATTTATTTTTAATATGGAATAAATAAAATTGTTTAAAAAAATATTAAACAGGCTTGTGCCATATAGACCACGGTCTAGGTATCCAGGCTTTAAATGGCCAGGCAAAAGTGGCAGAAAAAGAATTCTGTCTTAATGCAATCAATATGGCAAGGGAGTTGGAAGTATGAAAGTTTTAATACAATTACGCGGGCCGCTGAAAAAATACGGGCCCGGGGAAGAGATCTTCGAACAAA
>PWUG01000182.1 GCA_003562605.1 Syntrophomonadaceae bacterium
AAATGATAATTATCGGCGAGCGCATTAACGGTATGTTCAAAGACATTGCCAGGGCAATTAAAGAGCAGGATCCGGCTCCTGTCCAGGAATGGGCCCGTAAGCAGGAACATAACGGTGCCCACTACCTCGACATTAATGTTGGCCCCAGTTCACCGAACCCGGTCGAGGCTATGAAATGGCTGGTTGAAGTTACCCAGGACGCAAGCGATCTGCCTCTCTGTCTCGATTCGACAAAGTATGATGCTATCGAAGCCGGGCTTAAGCTTTGCAAACGGCCGGCAATGATTAATTCTGTCCCGGCAGAAATGCCGAAGATGGAGCGGGTCTTTACCATGGCAGCTGAGCACGGAGCAGAAGTAATCGCTCTTGCCATGAACGAAGAAGGCATTCCCAAAGATGCCGACAGCAGAATCGGCCTGGCTGCTGAATTGGTTGCCACTGCCGATGCATTCGGCATTGCACCCGACATGTTATATATCGATCCCCTGGTTCTACCCTGCAATGTGGCCCAGGATCACGGCCCCGAAGTAATGCGCACCCTGCGCGAAATCAAGCTGATCTCCGATCCGGCTCCGAAAACAGTGGTCGGCCTGAGCAATGTTTCACAGGGGACTAAGAACCGCGAACTGATAAACCGTACCTTCGCCGTCATGGCAATGGCCAATGGTCTTGATGCAGGTATTGTCGATGCCAACGATGACGAACTGATGGCTGCTATTGCTTCAGCGCGCATTATACTTAACATGGACATCTATTGTGACTCTTATGTCGATGTTTTTGTCCAGCGTAACCGTTAGAGCTGAAGTGTGGTAAAATATTAAGCATAATTTGTTAGAAGGGAAGGGAAGGTGACTGTATGATAATCGCTGAAAGAAAGCCGTTGGAAGAAATTGCGGCTATGGCGGCACCGTACAAAAATGTCTGTGTGGTCGGCTGTAACACCTGTGTGGCGGTTTGTATGGCCGGCGGCCAGAAAGAAGCCGAAGAAACAGCGGCGCTTCTCCGCATCCACCGCAAGAAAAATAATATTGACGGTGGAGTAGAAGTATTTTCGATTGAAAGACAGTGCGAGTATGAAATGATCGATGAGTATTTGGAAAAGCTTAAAGGCTACGATCTGATTGTTTCGCTTGCCTGCGGGGTTGGAGTCCAGACTATGGTCGACTATGCGCCTTCGCTCCGTGTCGTGCCCGGCCTGAACACAACCTCGATGGGTTATCCCACCGAGCAGGGTGTCTGGAAAGAGAACTGCCTCGGCTGTGGTGACTGTGTCCTGCACCTGACCATGGGTATCTGCCCGATTACACGCTGCGCTAAAAGTATCCTTAACGGACCGTGTGGCGGTTCTGCTGAGGGCAAATGTGAGCTGGGTAAAGATGTTGACTGCGCCTGGCAGCTAATTCACGACCGCCTCGCGGCATTTGACCGCTTAAAGGATCTGGAAGCGATCCAGCCTCCCAAAGACTGGTCGACATCGCATCACGGTGGCGCAAGAACCACAGTAAGGGAGGATGTTAGAATTGATCACGGGAAGTAAACTGGAAAAAACAATTAACGCTGGTCATTTTGCCGTAACCGGTGAGCTCGGCCCGCCCAAGGGTGCCGACCTAACCGCATTCAAACATCATGCCGAAGGAATGCGTAACCATGTCGAAGCCTGCAATATTACCGATAATCAGACTGCTATCGTGCGTACTTCCAGCATAGCCTGCGGGGCTGAACTGGTCCAAATGGGCATCGAGCCGATCATCCAGATCGTGGTGCGTGACCGCAACCGGATCTGTATCCAGAGCGATGTGCTCGGCGCTTATGCCCTCGGTGTCAGGAATATACTCTGCATCGCCGGCGACCATATGAAATTCGGCAACGAGCAGGGTTCGAAAGGTGTTTACGACATTGATTCGATGCAGCTGATCAAGGGTTTAAAAGATCTGCGTGATGAGAAGAAGTTTATGGGCGGCGATGATCTGGAAGGTGATATCAGCTATTACCTGGGAGCTGTTGAGAATCCCTTTGCCGACCCCTTTGAATACCGTGTAGACCGCCTGGAGAAGAAAATCAATGCCGGTGCCAGCTTCATTCAGACCCAGTGTATTTTCGATCTTGACCGTTTCGAGAAGTGGATGGAACTGGTCCGAGAGCGTGGCCTGCATAAAAAAGTAGCAATTTTAGGCGGAGTTACCCCGATGAAATCCCTTGGGGCTGCCAATTACATGAAAAATTTCGTTTCCGGCATTACCATTCCCGATGAGCTTGTTGCCAGGCTTAAGGGAGCGGAAAAGAAAAAAGAGGAAGGCCTGAAGATTGCTATAGAAACCATAGAACGCTTAAAAGAGATCGAAGGAGTAGCCGGGGTACATATCATGGCCATCGCCTGGGAAGAAATGGTTCCCGAGATCGTAGAACGGGCAGGCTTGTACCCGCGCCCGAAGATCTAAACTGAATGGTCCGGGTATATACTCGTATCGATCCAGAATAAACCACATAAAGACAGGCCGGTACAGGCCTGTCTTTTTTAAAAACGAAGGGGCAGGCATGCCCTGCCCTTATTCAAACGGAGGTGGCCTATGCCAGAACAAACAGAAGTTGTAATCGTCAGTGCTGTCAGGACTCCCATAGGTGACTTTGGCGGCACCTTACGCGAC
>PWUG01000325.1 GCA_003562605.1 Syntrophomonadaceae bacterium
CTGCCAGGTTGGGGCGGTAATGTTTACAGGTTCCGGGATAAGGGGTGATTCGCTCAAAATTAGTTATGGTGCTGCGATTATCTTCCTCAAAGGTTTCACTGCTGGAAATAAAATCAAAAGCCTCTGTTTCTTCTTCCTGGCTAAATAACAACACCTGGTGACCCTGCCGGCAAAAAGTCCGGCAGAGATTAGACACATAAAGATTACTACCTGTTCCGCGTAACAGGTAGCCATGGACAACTGCTATAATCATCGAATCCGACCCTTCGTATTCTTTTTGACGATTATTAAATTACATGCGCTTATTCTATCACGATCACATATAAAAATGCAGAGGCCATTGTTTCCGGCCGACCTGGTCATTCCACAGGCCGAGTCGATTATTCCAAACTGTACTTCTTATCTGCTGGAAGGAAGAGGCTATATGAGCTATCTAACGTCAGATGAACAGGAAATGATTATAGCATTCTTGAGAAGTTGAAATATTTATTGCCCCCTGCTTCTAGACCTCGAAACGAGAGAACAGCATTATTTCTTGGAGGATTACTCCATCTATCAGTCTGAATGGATCTCTGATGACGAACGACTTTATTTACTGGGAGTCGCTAACGGTGAGGTTCACTACCTGGAAACTGCTGATGATGGCTCCTTGTGGGTCTGACGTCCCCTAGTCTTATTAAATATTGATTCAGAATAGAATTTGTTTACTTTTATAAATAAATATTTATATTGACCAAATGCTTCTCGAGAGAAGGAATTAAGGCCGGTTTATCGAATTCTATTAACCTGCACTTGCACCCCGTGAAGAATAGGACTGATGGCCAGTGGAACAAAGCGGCACAGAACGTTGGAAGTTGACAGGGCTTGGCCTGTATGAGCCTGATTGTGAAAAAGATGCCTGTGGACTTGGTTTTCTGGTTAATATTGAGGGCGAAAAAACGAATACAATTATTCGCCAGGGTGTTACAGTGTTGAAGAACCTGTTACACCGCGGTGCGACAGGCTCCGATGATAAGACTGGGGATGGAGCCGGGCTGCAGCTGCAAATCCCGGACCGCTTTTTTCGTAAAATATGTTCAGAAAATAGTTGGATCCTGCCTGAAGCTGACAGTTATGGTGTCGGCATGTTCTTTTTGCCCAATGTTGATGAAACGAGGGAATCCTGCTGCTTAATATTTGATCGGCTGGTTGCCGAAAACGGATTAAAAATGATTGGCTGGCGTGACCTGCCGGTAAGGGCGAGCGTTCTTAGCGGTATCTCTTTAAGGGAAATGCCATTTTTCAGGCAGTGCATTATAGATGGCTGCGGATTAAGCGGCAATGAACTTGAGCGAAAGTTATACATTATTCGCAAGCAGGCTGAAAAGAAAGCAGCAGAGATAATCCAGGAGTCTGATATTTTTTATATTCCCAGCCTTTCCTGCCGTACTATCGTCTACAAGGGACTGCTAATGCCGGACCAGGTGGAAGACTTTTATCCGGACTTGCTTGATGAAACGTTGGAAAGTGCGTTTGTGGTAGTCCATCAGCGATACAGCACCAACACATTTCCCTCCTGGCCCCTGGCCCAGCCGTTTCGATATCTGTGCCACAACGGTGAAATTAACACCCTGCGTGGCAACCGCAACTGGATGGCTGCCCGGGAGAGAGATTTTGAATCTGAACTATTTGGTTCCGATATTAAGAATATATTGCCGGTGTTAGAGGCAAACGCCAGTGATTCAGCCAACCTGGATAATGCCCTGGAACTGTTATATAATGGCGGTCGTAGTATAGACCATGCCATGGCCATGCTGATCCCACAGGCCTGGGGAGACAAATACCCGATTGGACCCGATTTGCGAGGTTTTTTTGAATATCATGCCGGAATCATGGAGCCCTGGGACGGCCCGGCAGCCGTGGTCTATACGGACGGGCAAAGAATTGGGGCACTGCTTGACAGAAACGGGCTCCGTCCGGCCAGGTACACTTTAACCAAATCAGGGTTTATGGTTTTTGCTTCCGAAGCTGGTGTTATAGATCTTCCTGCAGATGAAGTCAAAGAGAAAGGTGCCCTGCGCCCCGGAGAAATGTTGCTGGTTGATCTAAAAGAAAAAAGACTGCTTAAAGATACCGAGTTGAAGATGGCCCTGGCCCGCCGCCGCCCGTACCGCCGCTGGACCCAGGAAAACCAGCTTACAATCCACGGTTTTTTTAATGCCATGGCTCCTATTAAAGTTGATCTTGATAATCTTTTTGCAAGGCAAAAAATGTTTGGCTATACCCGTGAAGATATAAACTTGATTTTAAAGCCGATGGCGGTGGAAAGTTCTGAGCCTGTAGGGTCAATGGGTGCAGATCAACCCCTGGCCGTGCTCTCTGAGAAACCGCAGCTGCTGTTTTGGTACTTCAAGCAGCATTTTGCCCAGGTAACCAATCCGGCAATCGATCCCCTCCGCGAAGAGCTAGTAATGTCCCTGATGACTTTTATTGGCTGCGCTGATAACATTTTGACTGAGACACCAGGTCATGCCCACCTGATCAAGCTAAGTCATCCCATACTTTCCAATGAAGATCTGGCCAGGCTGTGCAGTCTTGATGAAAAAGGTTTTAAGAGTGCCAGGTTAAAAATGCAGTTTCCAGCCGGTGGTGATGGGAA
>PWUG01000150.1 GCA_003562605.1 Syntrophomonadaceae bacterium
TATCTAAGATATTGTGCTGGAAGACTTTTTTCAGTTTTGCTATTTTCCCCCGTCGCAGGTAATCGAAATAGACAGCCGGTATTTCGGCGCCCGGGATATCATCAAATCGCTGCAAGCCGAGTAATGCTTCTTCCAGGGAACGCAGTGAGCGCGATGGCAGGCGCTTTTTCCAGAGAATTCTTGCACACTGCAGCAGATCAAGGTGCTGCAACGGTTCGGAATGCCTGAGGCCAGACAGCACCTGGCGGGTCTGGATCAGCGGCAAATCGAACAGTTTGCCGTTAAAAGTAACCATGGTCGGAAAGCCTGCAGCCGTTTCGGCAAAATGACTTAAGACCGCCCTTTCTTCGGCAGGGCGTCGTAGAAAATACTGGCGCAGCAGGAAATGATTATCTGTGAACCAGCCAAGGCCGATCAAAAAGGCCCATGTGCCGGTGCCTCCTGACAGTCCGGTGGTTTCGATGTCAAGAAAAAGAGATCTTTGCGGGTTAAAGCTGTTCAGACCGCTGTCCCGGGCTGGTAGTGCCAATTCAGGCCCATGACAGGATAAAATGCCTGAGAGTGTACTGCTTCCGTGTTTGTGACCAAGGGGAAAAATTAGTTCGCGGAGGTAACAGCGTCCGAAAGCGGTTTCCTCTTCCCGGCCTTCTCCGGGGAAAAGGTTAATGCTTTTACCTGCCTGCAGGTTTTCCGCAAATTGTCGCCCTGTTTTGACTTCGCCTGTGCGGCGCAGTTCGGCCAGGCGTGATTGAAGGTTACGCTTCACTGCAGGATCACCTCGAGCAGTTGTAGGGTCGGATGTTTTCCCGGATCGCTGTTATGGTAAAGCGGTCCGATACAGGAGGGGCAGCCTTCTGTGCAGTGGCAGTCAGCAATTACCTTACGGGCGGCCTTCATGATATCGCGGTAGATGCTGTAGATTTCCTGACTGTAGCCGACTCCTCCGGGGAAATTGTCGTATATGAAAAGTGTAGGCAGTTCGGTGAAAGGAGCTCTGACCTGGCTCACCGCGCGCAGATCGCGTGGATCTCCCATCAGGAAGAGCGAAGCAACCTGGGGTACCAGGTTGGCCAGGCCGATCAAGCCTGATTGTACAGCCGCAGGGGACATCCCACCCAGTGAATCAGGAGGAAACGAAATCCAGAAAGCACTGGTATGCATTTCTGTTTCAGGGAGTTCGACCGGGCCGGAACCCAGGTTTTCATGAGTGTTAAAACGAATCTTTTTAAACATCGATACAAGAGCATTGATCCGTACATCTCCCCAGGAACGGTTCACTGCTCCAGTTTCCTGTTCGATAGTATCAAGCACTTTGAGGTCGACTGAGAGGTTGGCATCAGTAAAATAATTTACATCCACCTGGCGTACATATGCCTTCTTTTCTTCAAAGTCGAATTTTTCCACCTGGAACTGGTTCCCTCCATGCATATAGATCGCTTCTTCGTGGACAAGCATCGGTGCGCTGAAGCGGTCGACCTCGCCGATCACGCATGGAGAGGGGCCGGTAATATCGATTATAACTACATTTTCCCTGGTTGCGCTGCGCAGGCTGATTTCTTCAGCCGGATAGGTGTCTTCCATCCAGTGATAACGGTTGTCGCTCAGATAGAGGACGTTTTCTTCCTCGAGAAACTGTAGTATTTCAGTGATTTCGCCTTTGCCAAAACTTTCCTGCCGGTCAAAGGGCAGCTCGAAGGAAGCACAGCGGACGTGATTAGTTAATATGATCATATTATCGGGATCTGCTAAAGCACGCTCCGGTGTCCTTCCGAAAAAATAGTCGGGGTTGTTAACGATATACTGGTTTAAAGGTTCACTGTTGGCAATCAACATGGCCATAGAAATGCCACTGCGCCGGCCCGAACGGCCGGCCTGCTGCCAGGTGCTGGCGATACTGCCGGGGTAACCGGTCATGATACAGGCGTCAAGGGCTCCGATATCAATACCCAGTTCCAGGGCGTTGGTGCTGACCACTCCTTTGATCAGGCCTTTACGCAGCCCTTGCTCAATGGCACGTCTTTCACGGGGAAGGTAACCGCCGCGATACCCCCTGATACTGCTGTCTTCTCCGGGTTTTGTTTTCAATGCCTGGCGTAAGTAAGTTAGCAGTACTTCTACTCCCAGGCGGCTGCGAGTGAAAACTATTGTTTGGACTCCTTTCCGAATCAGCCCGGTGGCAACTTGCCGGGCCTCTAACAGTGAACTGCGCCGCAAGCCCAGTTCAAGATTGACCATCGGCGGGTTAAAAAGGATGAAGTGTTTTTCCGCCTGTGGGGCACCGTTTTCGTTAATAACCATAAGCGGTTCTTCAATCAACATACCGGCCAATTCACCGGGGTTGGCGATCGTTGCTGAACAGAGAATAAAGCAGGGATTAGAACCGTAAAAAGCGCATATCCTTTTGAGGCGGCGAATAACGTTGGCGACGTGGCTGCCGAAAACACCGCGGTATTGGTGCATTTCATCAATGACGATGAATTTAAGGTTTTGAAATAACTGTACCCACTTGGTGTGATGGGGCAGAATGGCCGAATGGAGCATATCGGGGTTGGTAACTACGATATGGCCGCTGCGGCGGATGCCCTGGCGCAGCCCTGGTTCGGTATCGCCATCGTAAGTGTGGCAATTCAGGACTGTATCGATCCCGGCAGTCAATTCGCGCAGTTCGGCAACCTGGTCCTGGGAAAGGGCTTTCGTCGGGAAAAGATAGAGGGCACGGCTGGAGGGTTCTTTGATCACGGCGCTGACGACAGGAAGGTTATAGCAGAGCGTTTTACCCGAAGCGGGTGGAGTCACCACTACTGTATGGTTGCCCTGTTCCACGGAATCAAGTGCCGCTGCCTGGTGGCTGTAGAGTTTTTCAATACCGCGCCTTCGAAGGGCTTCACCAAGTTGGGGGTCCAGGTACTCGGGTAAATCGCGATAGAGGCCTTTTGATTCCGGTACAACTTCCCACCTGGTGACATTGTTCATGAACGCGGGATCTTCTTTCCATTGCTGCAGTATTTCAGTAAGTTTGGACATTTATTAAACCGCCTTAAACATAAGTTTGCCATACCTTAAGTATATTCGTCATCAATATTTATTATCCTACCTGGCACCCAAAAGCTTTTTAGCAGCAGAGGATTTAACGGGCTGTTGGCGAATAACAATATCATACCATACGATAGGTTTTGCAGAAGCAGGGCTTAATTCTATCGCCGGTTTATAAGAATCGCAAGGAGGTTTAACATTGGGACATTTGGCTGGTGGCAAAGATGAGGCCTACGAGGCCCTTGCTGAACGACTGACCCGTTTCCCTGTCGGGGTTGTTGTTAATGAAACCTTAATGGAGATACTGAAGCTGCTATATACGGAAAGTGAAGCTGCCTTGGGCAGCAAATTTCCGATTAAGCCGCGGCCCCTGGCCGAGATTGCTGAATTGATTGGAATACCTGAAGATAAAACCACCTCTGTTCTAAATGATATGGCCGATAAAGGCCTGGTCACAGATATCCCACGTAAGGGGACAACCTATTATATGCTTAACCCCATAGTTGTGGGATTTTTCGAATTCACCCTCATGCGCAACGATAGGGCAAACCTTCTAGAATTGTCGACCCTTTTTGATCTATATTTACGCGATAAATCGGTTGCCGAAGAGGTCTTCGGTTCAGATACTAAAATGTTCCGCGCTCTCGTTTACGAGCGCTACATTCCCGAGCTGGTCCAGACAGAGGTGCTTGACTATGAGAAAGCCGAAACGGTGATCAGGGAGTCCGGTGGCGGGGGGCTTTCTATCTGTGCCTGCCGCCACAAAAACTATCATCTTGGCAAATCTTGCCGGTACCCGATGGAGGATATCTGCACCTCTCTGGGCCGACCGTCCGAGTGGTTACTGCGGCGGGGTTTAGCACGCAAAGCTTCTGTTGACGATCTTCTGAAAAACCTGGAGCGCAGCTATAAACTGGGCCTGGTTCTCACCTGTGACAACGTCATCAATGAACCGGCTTATATCTGCCACTGCTGTGGCTGCTGTTGCGGGGTGTTGAAGTCCATCAAGGATCATCAGGTTCATTCGGTTCAGCCGAGCAGCTTCATTCCGCAAATTGATCCCGATTCCTGCCTTAAATGTGATGCCTGCGTCGATGCCTGTCACATTAATGCGCTGAAGGCCAGAGAAGCGGCGGAGCCCATACTCGATCATGAAACCTGCATCGGCTGCGGCGTTTGTGCTTCGGTTTGCCCCAGTGAGGCATTACAGATGGTCCGCCAGGGTAGCATTTATACCCCACCAGAGAATAAATTAAGCCAGCTAATTAATATTGCGGTAGAGCGGAATCGTTTATAAGGACAAAAGTCAGGATTCAGTTCATAATTCCGGGGCAAGATAATAGGAAATATCTTTAAAAAGTAAATAGAAAGATTTTCGAATGCGGGGTTAGCTAATTTTTTACTGGAGGTATGCTTGGATGCGTAAAGGCGATCCGTATGGAACCCACCGGGTAATTGAACCAAAAGGGCTGCTCCCCCAGCCGGCCTGGAAAATTGACAACGACATGGACATCTATGATAACGAAGTGCTGATCGATGTAGAAATATTGAATATCGATTCGGCCAGCTTCACCCAGATTGAAATAGAAGCAGGTGGTGACGAATCCCGCATCGCCGGGATCATGACCGGTATAGTAAAGGAGAGAGGTAAACACCACAACCCGGTAACCGGCTCTGGCGGAATGTTGATCGGTAAAGTGGAGAAAATAGGCCCTGCTCTTGAGGGTAAAAGCGAATTGAAGGTGGGCCAGAGATTGGCGACGCTGGTTTCTTTATCCCTCACTCCACTGCGGATCGATGCTATAAAAAAAATCCATAAAGAAATTGACCAGGTTGAGATCGAGGGCAAAGCGATTCTTTTTGAGAGCGGCATTTATGCTGTTCTACCGGACGATATGCCGCAGACCCTTGCCCTGGCTGTTCTCGATGTTGCCGGAGCAGCAGCTCAAACGGCAAAACTGGTTAGGCCGGGAGACAAAGTTGTTATCATCGGGGCCGGGGGCAAGTCAGGTTTGCTCTGTCTTCATGAAGCGAAGAAACGGTGTGGAGTAACGGGCCAGGTTATCGGTATTGCCCCGCGTGAAGCCAGTAAAAAGCGAGCTGAATCGACCGGCCTATGTGACACAGTCCTGATGGCTGATGCTGCCGATGCCCTTGATGTTATGAGAAAAGTTGAGGAGGCTAGCGGCGGGGAAATGGCTAATGTAACGATCAACTGCGTAAATATCCCCAATACCGAACTTTCTTCTATTTTAGCCACCCGTGATGGCGGCCTGGTCTACTTTTTCAGTATGGCTACCAGCTTTACAGCTGCAGCCTTGGGGGCCGAAGGTGTGGGCAAGGATGTAAATATGATCATCGGCAACGGCTATACCCGTGATCATGCAGCTATATCGTTGAATATCATGCGTGAAAATCCTGTACTGCGTAAAATATTTGAAGAGTTATATACCTGATTTCCGGCAGGGTAAACCTGCCTGGTAGAAAGGTGATTACAATGGATAGCGTAATGCTAAGAGTGCGAATTAGTGAATCTGATGTTCATTACGGTGGCGGGCTGGTCGATGGAGCCCACGTTGTTAAATTTTTCGGTGACGTGGCCACCGAACTGCTAATTCGCCATGATGGCGATGAAGGTCTTTTTGTTGCCTATGATCTAATCGAATTTAAAGGGCCGGTCTATGCCGGCGATTATCTTGAAATACGTGGCTGGATTGACCGGATTGGGAAAACATCCAGGCACATGCAGTTTGAAGCTTACAAGGTGATTACTAATGCGGGAATTGAAGGTTGTCCGTCAGCCTGCGATGTTTTGCCAGAGCCTGTGCTGGTGACGCGGGCAAGTGGGACATGCGTTGTTCCCCTGCATTTGCAGAGGTGTGGGCAGGACTCTGATTCAGCTGAACCGGGAGGAGTGGAGAAATGAATAAACTGATTATCACTGCTGCCCTGACCGGCGCTGAAGTGACCAGGGATAATAACCCCAACCTGCCGATAACCCCTGTGGAAATTGCCAAAGCAGCTTACCAGTGTTACCAGGCCGGAGCCTCTATTGTGCACCTGCATGTTCGCAATGAAGACGAAACACCCACGCAGGCTGGGGAAATATATAAGAAGACCATAGGTTTAATCAAGGCTAAGTGTAATCTGATCATTCAGGTCTCGACCGGAGGTGCTGTTGGAATGACCGCCCACGAAAGACTGCAGCCGGTCTACCTGAAACCGGAGATGGCCACACTGTCAACAGGCTCGGTTAACTTCGGCGACGATGTATTTATGAATCCCCCTTCCTACCTGGAGGAGTTTGCAAAAGTAATGCGGGAACAGGGTGTTAAACCTGAAATTGAAGCATTCGATGTTGGCATGATCAATAATGCCCTGCAGCTGGTTAAAAAAGGTTTTATTTCCGAGCCGCTGCACTTCGATTTTGTTATGGGTGTTCCCGGGGGTATACCCGGTACATTAAAAAATCTGTTGCACATGGTAGAGAGTATACCTCCTGGCAGTACCTGGACCGTTGCCGGTATGGGGCGGACTGAATTGCCCCTTGGCACAGCCGCGATTATCATGGGGGGCCATGTGCGGGTCGGTTTCGAGGACAATATCTACTATGAAAAAGGTTTGCTCGCCGAGAGCAACGCCCAGCTGGTTGAACGAATCGTCCGGGTTGCTCAAATTCACAGCCGCCCGGTCGCATCGCCTGACGAAGCGCGAAATATATTGGGCCTGGTGCAATAACTTTCCCTTGGATGATACGGGTGAAAGGGACCTGCCCGGCTGCAGTCATCCGGTCTGCTGCTTCTGCAATAATTACATTGTACTGATTTTAAACAGGGACCCCTGGTGGGTGCCGCGTATTTTCAGTTCATGTTCCACCAATGAGGCAATCTCGCCGGCGCTTTCCGACCAATGTGGGGCGATCAGGAGTTCTTCGGAGGTTGCCTGGCTGGCAAGGCGATGGATGACGATCCCGGGAGAAAGTTTTTCCAGGCAGTTACAGAGGATAGGGACGTAGTCTTCCGCTTTTTCGTACACGCATACCTCTCCCTGCATATACTGCCCGGACAGGGTGGTATGCCTGATTACCTGGAGGTGATGGAATTTAACTCCGTCAACCCCCAGGCGGTTCAGAAAATCAATGGTTTTGTACATAATGGAGGGTGTTTCTCCAGGTAGTCCGAGAATTATATGTGCACAGGTATAAATACCCCGATTGCGGGTAAGGTTCACTGCTTTGGCAAATGAGGCCGAGTCGTGGCCGCGGTTAATTCTATTAAGAGTGTTGTCATGGGCTGACTGCAGGCCATATTCAATCCAGAGGTGACAGTGGTCTGCGTAACCTTCCAGCATTTCCAGAATCCCTTCAGAAATGCAGTCCGGTCTTGTAGCAATGCTTAAACCGATCACTTCGGAATTGGAAAGTGCTTCATCGTAAAGTGCTTTCAGGTGATCCAAAGGACCGTATGTATTAGTATAGGATTGGAAGTAGGCCAGGTAAAGGGCTTGCTTATTTTTTTTCATGCCCCTTATAATTTGTTCGCTGATTGAAACAGCAGTATCGCTTCTGCTGAAAGGGGCAAAAGAAGGATTGTAACAGTAACTGCAGCCATCCAGGCCTATAGTCCCGTCGCGGTTTGGGCATGAAAAGCCGGCATCTATGGGGATCTTGTATACAGGTTCACCGAATTTTCGCCTAAAAAAGCTGCTGAGCCGGTAAAACCACCCCGGTTGTTGTGGTGCAACATCACAAGTCATAATCATCAGCCTTGGTTTCGATTTCACATGAACTGCACAGGGTATCAGGCCTTTCCAGGTAGAGCAGCAAGACCGATATGTCTGCCGGGCTAACTCCTTCCATGCGACAGGCCTGGCCAATAGTGGCCGGTCGTATTTCCTCCAGTTTTTGGCGGGCTTCTCTTGACAGGTTTATTGCTTTTTGGTAGTTAAAGTCAGCCGGGATTGGCCTCTCGTGCATCCGGGCTGTTTTTTCGATCATTTGCTGCTGCTTGTTAATATAGCCTGCATACTTGATCTGGCTTTCCAGCTCATTTATGGTCCCCTGCGGTAACTCAGGAATTTCCAGACCTTCCCATGCGCGGTAAGAACGGTAACTGATTTCCGGCCGTCGAATTAATTCCAGCGCGCTGACCGGGTGTTTCGGAGCAGCAGAACCTTGACTGTTTAAAAAATCTTCAATAATGCTGCCCGGATTATGCCTGGTACTTTCAAGCCGCGTTAGCTCTTTTTCAATAAAATTCTTCTTGGCAAGATATAGGCGATAGCGCTCTTCGTCGATCAGGCCTATTGAACGGCTTGTTTCCGTCAGGCGCAGGTCGGCGTTATCCTGGCGAAGCAGCAGGCGATATTCTCCACGTGAAGTAAAAATGCGGTACGGTTCCCGGACTCCCCGTGTGACCAGGTCGTCAACCATTACTCCGATGTAAGCTTCATTTCGTCTGAGAATAAGCGGTTCCTTGTTTTTCAGGTAATGCACGGCATTAATTCCTGCCACCAGGCCCTGGGCGGCCGCTTCTTCGTAGCCGGTTGTGCCGTTGACCTGTCCGGCGAAAAAGAGTCCGGGTTGAGCTTTTGTTTCCAGGGATAACTTTAATTGAATCGGTGGGGCGTAATCGTATTCGATGGCATAAGCAGGACGCATGATTTCCACATTTTCGAGCCCTTTGATTGTGTGCAGAAAAGCTTCCTGGATCCCGGGCGGTAAACCTGTGGAAATGCCCTGCAGGTATAGTTCATCGGTATCAGCGCCCTCCGGTTCAATAAAGATCGGATGGCGGTCGCGGTCAGCAAATCGGACGATTTTATCTTCGATTGAAGGGCAGTAGCGCGGCCCGCTTCCTTTAATCAGACCGCTGTAGATCGGGGCCAGGGCAAAGTTCTCACGAATTAAATCGTGAGTATTGCTGTTCGTATATGTCATCCAGCAGGGAGTTTGTTTTGCGGGAGCGCCATGCCCTGCAATTGAAAAACCAGGAGCGCCGGGGTCACCGTAAACCGGGGTCAGGTTTTTGAAATCAATACTGCGCCGGTAAACCCTTGGGGGTGTGCCAGTTTTAAATCGGTCAAAATTTATACCCAGGTTTTGCATGCTTTTAACCAGGTTAAAGGAAGGGGTCAGGCTTCCTGGTGAGGCGGTGTAGTGGCGATCACCCAGAAAAATTTCCGAGGCGAGGTAAACCCCGCTGCAGATGATTACAGTTTTACTTTTATAGAAGGCGCCACTGCGTCCGAATATCCCTGTCAGTGAGCCGTTTTCAACCCTGACTTCCTCGGCCATATCTTCGCGGATAGTTAGATTTGGTTCCTCTTCAAGGGCTATACGCATTGTGCGTTGGTAACCCCATTTATCAATTTGTGCGCGTAGTGCCTGTACTGCCGGTCCTTTACCGGTATTTAAAAGGCGGACCTGCAGCAGGTTTTTGTCGGCGACACGGGCCATTTCGCCGCCGAGAGCATCGATTTCCCTCACCAGGTGACCTTTCCCCGGGCCTCCCAGGGATGGATTGCAGGCCATATACGCGATCATGTCGAGGTTTAAGGATAAAAGAAGTGTACGGCAGCCCAGCCTGGCCGCAGCTAATGCTGCTTCACATCCGGCATGACCTGCTCCGACAACGACAACATCGTAACGGTCATCCGGTATTATGTTATTTCCTGAAATGGTCATCGGGATCCACCAGCCCTTTACTATTCATAACCACGGGCAATCGGCATGCGCCGTCCCAGGCCAAAAGAACTGGTGGTAATGCGCAGCCCCGGCGCCGCCTGGCGCCGTTTAAACTCACTTCGGTCAACCATTTGAATAACTTTTTCAACAGTCTCTTTTTTAAAACCTTTGGCGATAATATCGGGACCGGACATGTTTTCTTCAATATAGTACTGCAGGATTGGATCGAGAATATGATAGGGCGGAAGGGAGTCTTCATCTTTTTGGCCGGGTCGCAGTTCTGCCGAAGGGGCTTTTTTAATGGTTCTATCCGGGATAACATCGCTTCCATAAATATTATTAAAGTGGTCGGCCAGTTCATAAACCATCATTTTTGGCAGGTCGGAGATAGCTGCCAGGCCCCCGGCCATATCTCCGTAAAGGGTGCTGTAACCCACGGCAAGCTCAGACTTGTTGCCGGTGGCCAGAATCAGGTAACCTTCCCGGTTCGAAATATGCATCA
>PWUG01000267.1 GCA_003562605.1 Syntrophomonadaceae bacterium
ATTTCCAGTAGCAGTATTACCAAGGTTACCACATGAAGTAGTTGCGACTTGGCCCCAGTTGGCACAGCCAGTGGCAGTAGAACCGGGTGTGCCACAACTGTCGAGCGGGGCAGAGCCAGGTTCACAGTTAGATCCATAAGCTGATTCGGTTTCGTCAAGCCTAAATACCTTTGGAGATTCATAGATCGGTTTATCTTTTTTCACTTCATCTTGCCTCCTATATTTTATATAAAATTATTTATTGTTACACTTTATTATAAATAACAGAAAAAGCTATTACTTAACGCTACTGTAGCATCTTATAGTCACATAACGGTTATATTTTGGTCATGTTAAGGTCACAGATATCTTTTTTAGTGTAAGTTTAAACTTAAAATAATAGTAGATTATTATGCAATAAAGATCAAAGTTGAATCTCCTTAATCTCACAACCGAAGAAACCATTAAATTTAAGTAAGTTAACAAGCTTGATTACATCTTCGCTAATATCATTCGGCACATCCAAAAAGTGGTGCTTAATATTTTCGATAATCTCTTCTACAGATAAATTGCCGTCTGCAGTTTTCCAGATAAATCTTCCCACAGAATTAATGGAAACCGCGTTTCCAGTATCAAGGTTAACCAGTAAAGCTTTTCCATCCCCTTCCTCCTGAAGGATTACGTCAGGGTTGGGGAAAGGTATGTAGTTGAAATCGACCATTTCTTCTGAATGCACTTGCTTAACTCCTTCTGCAAAAACTATTTTCTCTAGACATAATTGTAATCTGAAAATATTATAACATCATCAGTGTTTTCACTGCAGTTGACACTCGAGATAAATCGTGAATATAATTATTCCACCAGTTACAAGCAAATTCCTTTATGAGCTCAGAAATTTTCTAACGGGTACAAAAAGTGTATGAGTCTTAGAACAGTTGAGAGAAATGAGGGTTACGCTTTTTGAGTGATAATGTCTGGCAGAAGATTAAAGGAACTATCCATCTGCGCCGCGCCCTTGGCCTGGTCTGGGATAGCGCCCGCAATTGGGCTCTAGCTAGCCTGATCCTGATGGTGATCCAGGCCCTGCTTCCGCTGACCGTTTTATACCTGATCAAGCTGACTGTCGATGCCATTACGGCAGGCATCAGTGCTCCTGATAAAACCGCTGTTTTCCAGGAAGTTATGTTTCTGGTCTTTTTAACCGGTTTTACCACCCTGCTGATTGCCGCATTCCGTGCTGTGGCCGCAATTGTCCAGGAACACCAGGGCCAGCTGGTCACGGATTATGTTACTGACATAATCCACCGCCAGTCAGCAGCAGTCGATTTGGCCTATTACGAAGATTCACGTTATCATGATACATTTTACCAGGCCCAGCAACAGGCTATCTCCCGGCCGACTCAAATTGTCCAGGAATTGACCCAGTTAGCCCAAAACAGCATTTCTCTCGTTGCCCTGGGCGGGCTGTTAATTTACCTGCACTGGGGCATTGCTATTGTGCTATTTATTGCTGCCATTCCCGGCATTATCGTAAAAGTAAAACACTCCAAACGCCTGTATAATTGGTATAATCTTCGCACCGAAACAAATAGGCGGATCTATGATTATCACTTCATGTTAACAAGCATTTTCCATGCCAAAGAGCTGCGCCTTTTCAACCTCAGCGATCTCTTCAGGCAGAGATACAGAGACCTCAGGGCGCTACTGCGCAGGGAGCGCCTGGACCTGGCAAAAACCCGTTCTAAGTTTGATCTCCTAGCCCAGGCTGTGGCCGTTATATCTCTATTCTTTATGGTTGGCTTTATCTCATGGCAGACCCTGCTCGGGGTAATTACCCTGGGCAGCATGGTTATGTACCAACAGGCTTTTCAGCGGGCTCAAGGAGCTTTGCAGGGGATTATGAGCGGGCTGGCTGGACTTTATGAAAGCAACCTCTTTTTAAATCATTTCTATGGGTTTATGAACTTAGAACCCCGTGTAGCCACACCGCTTAACCCGGCAGTGCCGCCCCGGCCAATGCGTGAAGGAATCATTTTGGAGAATGTATCATTTTACTATCCCTTATCAGACAGAGAAGTATTAAAGGATATTAATTTACAGATCCACCCTGGCCAGGTCGTCGCCCTGGTTGGTGAAAACGGTGCCGGTAAGACTACTTTAGCCAAACTGCTTGGTCGACTATATGATCCGGAAAAGGGAAGAATAACCTTAGACGGAATCGACTACCGCTCATTTGATGCCCAGGAACTGCGGCGTGAAATCACGATGATCTTCCAGGACTACATCCAGTACCCGCTTACTGCCCGTGAAAATATCTGGATTGGCGATGTACTGGTTGATCCCACCGATCAAAAAATAGTTCAGGCAGCCCGACAGTCAGGCGCTGAAGTGGCAATTAACCGCCTTTCCAAAGGTTATGAAACCTTGCTCGGCAAGCGCTTCAAAGAGGGTGAAGAAATAAGTATAGGTGAATGGCAGAAGATTGCCCTCTCCAGGGCCTTCTTGCGTGATGCCCAGCTGATAATTCTTGATGAACCGACCAGTGCTCTTAGTGTCAGGGCCGAATATGAGGTCTTTCAATCATTTAAAGAACTTTTGAACGGCCGTTCCGCCCTGTTGATCAGTCACCGCTTCTCCACGGTACGCATGGCCGACC
>PWUG01000222.1 GCA_003562605.1 Syntrophomonadaceae bacterium
CAGCCCTTGAACCGGAAATATCAGATGAAATATGCAAAATTTTGGAAGGCGAAGGAGTTGTAGTTAAAACCGGTACCGAGATCATAGAAGTAGGCAAAGAGGACTCAGGTATCTATGCCGTCGATAAAACTGAAAACGGGCCGGTACGCTATAGAGCTGAAAAATTATTGCTGGCAGCGGGTAGAACACCAAACAGCGATAGGCTTAAAGTAAAGAATGCCGGAGTTGAAATTGATGAGGGGGGTTTTATTAAGGTCGATTCAAATTATAAAACCACTGCTGAAGGAGTTTGGGCCATAGGTGATGTGATAGGTGGAATGATGTTTACCCATGTGGCCTGGCATGATGCATTCCTGCTCTCTGGATATTTTTTACACGGTAAAGAGATCCTTGCTGAGAACAGGTTGATTCCTTTTGCCATCTTTACAGAACCGGAAATCTCCGGTGTCGGTATGGGTGAGGAAGAGGCCCATAAAGCCGGATATGAAGTTAAAATCCAGCGCTTTTACTTTGCTCATCACGGGCGGGCCCTTGCGGCAATGGAAACAAAGGGTTTTGTTAAATTGGTAATTGATAAAACAAACGGAAAGATACTCGGTGCCCATATTATCGGCCCTAAAGCAGGTGAATTGATCCACGAACTGATCGCCGCTATCCGCTTCGACGCTACGGTTTATGACCTGCAGGATATGATGCATATACACCCAACACTAACCGAGGCAATTAACAGTGCCGCCTGGTCAGATTAGCAATAAATACCGGGGCCGGGATAGAAACATTCGTTTGCCTGTATTTCGAGCTCGGCTCCGGCATTGTTCCGGTACTATTCAATTAAGTTATCCAAAAAAAGTGCTGATAAACTTGCTGATTACGTCCGCTCCACCGATGATAGTACCAACGCTGCTGCCCAGGTTGGCGAAGACAACAACCAGGAGAATATGAGTTACCTTGTTGTTCCAAAAACCCCGGAGGGTATGAATGTCTTCAGCCAGGTTCTCGAAATCATTAACATTTGGTTTTCTGACGAGAGCTTCTGTTAACCCGGCAAACCAGCCGGCAGCCAGCAGTGGACTTAAAGAACTGATTGGTGCCACAACAAAAGCGGTTAAAATAGCCAAAGGGTGGGCGAAAGCGAGCGCGGCTCCTAAAACTCCCAGGGACCCGTTCCAGAGAATCCAGCTTACCATTTGATCTATTCCTGTTGCCCTGTCAACAGAAAATGTCAATGCGATAATGGTGATGATTAAGATGGGAATGGTCCAGGCAATTATTTTAGTCATTTTTGAAGGTGGCAGGATTTTTGAAAGTTCGGTCAGATCATTATCGATAAATAGTTCTTTTTTTATACCGGGAATGTGGCCGGCTCCCAGCACGGCCACTATTTTGTTGCCGGGTGCTGTTTTTATTTTTTGAGCGAGAAAGCGGTCTCTTTCATCGATTACAATGGATTTTAGTTGTGGAAAAGAGCGGGACAGTTCTTCTAAGGCAGCACTGAGCATATCCTGGCTTTTCATCTTTTCCAGGTCTTCCTCAGTTAACTCTTCACTTGCCAGTGTGCTCAACATAAAATTAAAGAATAATTTAAGCTTGCCCCAAAATCCAAGCTTTCGCCACAAACGAAGCATTGTAATCTGGATATCCCGATCAGCGAGGCAGAGCTCGGCACCGATCTCTTTAGCCGATGTGATGCCCTGGATCATTTCCTGTCCCGGCTGTATTCCGAATTGCCTGGCCAGCTTTTTCTGATAAGAGGATAAAGCCAGTTTGGCTAATAGCAGCAGTGCCTTGCCTTCCTTAATAATCTTAACTATATCAGTATTTTTCCACTTTTCGGTATCGATTATTGACTGATAGCGGGATTCGCAAAGTTCCACGCATACAGTATCGGGTTTTTCACTTTCGATAAGCTCTTTAACTTCATCGACACTTTTTTTTGAAACGTGGGCTGTACCGATTAATATTATCTGGCGATCATCTATTTCTATGCGATGGACATTGTCATTGGTCAAATAATCACATCCCGGTAAAATTTCATTCTTAACAAGAGTAATAATATCATATATTAATTCATGACGGGGACAGGTTATAAATATTAACTCCGGGGACACATTTTTTTAAATTACATATTACCTTCTTCGAATCATATGCTGTACGGAGCCTTTGCTGATTCCCAATGTTGCAGAAATTTTTCTTATAGACAATCCGTGTTTATTATGCAAAATAGAAACAGTGCCCGGGAGGCTTTTATATTTTTTAATACTTGCGATATCTTTAATGCCGGCATTTTTTAACTCCGCCTCTACGATATGATTTATTCCTTCATCGGTTAATTGATCGTCAGGCATCTCCAGGAAAGTTTCCTGTTCCGGTATTTTTACGAGTCGGGTGTATTCTTCGACTGCTACAGTAAAGCTTGGGTTGATGAAGGTCAAAATACTTTTATCTATGAATGTATTGATTTCAGGATCTCGATAAAAGGGGTCACTTGACCACTGATAATCTTCCACTTCATCACATATACCGGCTTTGACAGGGTTTTGATGTATATATCTGAGTGCGGCAAATAGATATTTTTCATCATCAATAGTTTCGCTTTCGAACCTGTTTTGGAATAGATGGCCTGTC
>PWUG01000327.1 GCA_003562605.1 Syntrophomonadaceae bacterium
ACAGCTGACGGCTTTTGGCTCATTGACAGTGATGCCGTTTGTTTTGCTTATCTTGCGGAACCTGTTGATGATTATCCATATATTTCAGGAATAGACAGTAAGCTGGTTATACCGGGCGCTCCATTGGACTGTCGTTTCAGGCAGGAAGCCTTACAAAGCTTTTTTGCCGCCTGGAACGGGAGCGGCTGGTTGGAAATAAAGCAGATAGATTTAGCCGACAACTATAACCTGGTTATCTACACAACTGAAGAGCTGGAGATATGGTTGGGCGGGGATGAAGATATGGAATATAAACTGGAACTGGTTCAACAGAGCATCCCCCATATCACTATTGAAGCAGGGACAAGGCTCGATGTTCGCTCCGGAAATCGGCTGGTTGTCTCCAGCAACGCAGTGGCAAAAGAAAAGGAGGTGGAGCCGTAGAAAAATAAAAAGGAAATTGTTGAAATGTGTTGAATAATTTAGAAGAACTTGCACCATGTTTGGAAGGGTAAGGGGGTAATTGAGTGATTAAGAGAAGCTATATGGTTGGCATTGATGTAGGCACAGCTGAGGTAAGGGTTGGGCTCGGCGAACCCCGTCCCGATGGTACTGTGAACATTATCGGTCTAGGTCTGAGCCCTTCCGATGGTGTACGTAAAGGTGTAATCGTTGACCTTGAGAAAACAGTTGAATCGATTGTCAGCGCAGTTGAGGAAGCTGAAAGGATGGCCGGGTTCAAGATTGACTCCGCATATGTTGGGTTGAAAGGCCTGAATATGGAGTTGATAAATAACCGGGGTGTCGTTGCCGTAACCTCAGAAGACCGGGAAATTCGTGAGGACGATGTTGACCGGGTGATGCAGGCTGCCAAGGTTGTCGCCCTGCCCATGGATCGTGAGATTGTGGATATAATTCCCCGGGAATACATTGTAGACGGCTTCGAAGGCATCAGGGATCCGGTCGGCATGCTTGGAGTCAGGCTCGAAGTGGATGCCCTGGTAGTGACCAGTTTAATAACTTCCCTGCATAACCTACTGCGCTGCATCAACCGGGCCGGGATTACCATCAACGCCCTGGTCCTGCAGGCGATGGCCAATTCTGAAGTATCACTATCTCCTGATGAAAGAGATCTGGGAGTATTCCTGATCGACATCGGCAGCGGAACAACCGAGATTGCTCTGTTCCAGCACGGCAAACTGCAAAAGCTTGCAGTAATACCGGTCGGGGGAGATCATATCACCACCGATCTGGCGGCAGGCTTGAGAATCAATTATCACACTGCTGAAGAATTAAAAAAAGAGCATGGTTCAGCCCTTCTTTCTCTTGCGGAAAGCGAACCGAAAATAGAAATTAAAACTGTAGGCAGCAACGAGCTCAGGCTGGTGTCGGAAAGAGAGCTCACTTCTTTTATCGAGCCGAGGGTACAAGAGATTTTTCAAATAGCCAAAGAAGAAATGATAAAAATGGGTTGGCCATATTTACCACCGGCGGGAGTTGTCCTCCATGGTGGAGTATCATCGATGAATGGAATTATCGAAGTCTCACGCCAGTTCTTTGAAAGCGATCAAGTCAGGCGGGCTGAGTATGATATGGTCGGTGTTCAAAATCCGACCTATTCGACGGTGGTCGGACTGCTTCATTACGTCCAGCAATATCAGCCGAGAATGTTTGTCCAGGAAAGGGGCAAACCGACCAAAAAACGCGGACCCGGTCTCTGGCAGCGATTTAAGGACTGGATGGCAGACATAATTGAGTAGAAGAGCATACCAATCTTTAGGAGGTGCTTTTAATGATTGAGTTCGATATTGAAATGGAACAATTTGCATCTATAAAAGTAGTTGGAATAGGTGGAGGAGGCAGTAATGCGGTAAACAGGATGATTGCTGCCGGTTTACAGGGAGTTGATTTTTGCGCAGTTAATACCGATGCCCAGGCTCTCTTTCTGGCCAACGCCGGAACAAAGCTGCAAATAGGCGAACAGCTCACCAAAGGCCTCGGGGCCGGAGCAAATCCGGAAATTGGCAGTAAAGCAGCAGAAGAAAGCCGTAATGATATTGAAGCTATGCTCAAAGGAGCAGACATGGTATTTATTACGGCAGGAATGGGTGGCGGAACAGGTACAGGCGCTGCACCGATTATTGCAGAAATAGCACAAAAAATGGGGGCCCTGACAGTAGGCGTTGTTACCAAGCCGTTTACCTTCGAAGGCAGAAAACGTAAGCAGCAGGCTGAAGAGGGTATCGCCTGGCTGAGGGACAAGGTAGATACTTTGATAACCATTCCCAACGATCGTCTTTTACAGGTGGTTGAGAAGAAGACGCCTATCCTGGAAGCCTTCAGGGTTGCCGATGATGTGCTCCGGCAGGGTGTACAGGGCATATCTGACCTGATCGCTGTTCCCGGCTTGATCAACCTTGATTTTGCCGATGTGCGCACGATTATGGCTGAAACCGGACCCGCCCTGATGGGAGTCGGACAGGGAAGCGGTGAGAACCGGACCGTAGAAGCAGCCAGAGCCGCCACGAACAGCCCCCTTCTGGAAACCTCTATCGAAGGTGCGCGGGGAGTACTGATTAATGTTACGGGCAGTTCTGATCTCAGCCTCTACGAGGTGCATGAAGCTGCCGAGATTGTAGGCGG
>PWUG01000262.1 GCA_003562605.1 Syntrophomonadaceae bacterium
CTTGTTCGGTCACTTGGTTGTAGCTGGACGGCACGGCCACTAGGGTTTTGCGGTTGGGCAGGTGGTTGTAGCGTTGACAGAATTGGAAAATTTCGTCGGGCGTTTGTTGACGACTGTGAATCATGATGCCATCGGCCCCGGCATCGAGGTAGGCTTGGGCGCGTTCGAAGGCGTCGTCCACGCCTTTGTCGAGAATCAGGCTTTCAATCCGAGCGATGATCATGAACTCATCGGTGGCTTGGGCGGTTTTGCCGGCGCGGATTTTGTGGCAAAAGTTGTCGATGGTGTCTTGCGTTTGGGCGACTTCTGTGCCGAACAGGGAGTTCTTTTTGAGGCCGGTTTTGTCTTCGATGATGGCCGCTGAAACGCCCAGGCGCTCGAGCGTGCGGACTGTGAATTTGAAGTGCTCGGTCTGCCCGCCGGTGTCGGCATCGTAAATAATCGGCTTAGTGGTGACTTCTAGCACTTCATTCAGGGTGATCATGCGCGATGAGACGTCCACCGCTTCCGTGTCGGGCTTGCCTTTGGCGGTGGAGTCGGTCAGGGAACTGCCCCACATGCCGTCGAACTCCCGGCGGCCTTGTGGTGTGTCCACATGAGCGTGTTCGATAATCAGGCCACTCAGGGCGTTATGGATATCGAGGAACCGTAACAGCGGTTTGGCGTGTAACATGCGGCGTAGCGACTTCAGACGCAACTCGGGGGTGGTGCCGATTTCTTTGAGGGCTTTGTTGAGTTGCGTCGAGGAAATGCCCTTAGTGTAGGGCACTTCAATCAGCTCACCACCCCATTCGGCTAGGGCATCAATGACCCGTTGCCGGGTTGTGCGCTGCACGCCTTCTTTCCAGTCGTCGCCGTGGACCACATAGTCGGGTTGGTACTGGCGCAAATTGGGCACGTAGTCCAGGGTTTCTTGAGGTACGACCCGAGCCACGCCCTTGATGCTCTCGATGACTTGCTTGCGTTGCTCGAATTCCATGTAGGGAATGCGTTTATAGCTGGCAATGGCTTTGTCCGTCAGCAGACCGACAGTGACTTCTCCGTGCTTGGCGGCTTCCTTTAGGATGTTCAGGTGGCCGGGATGGACTAGATCGGCGCTCATGCCGACGTAAACGGTTGCGGGTTGCTTGCCCATAATGGTATCGGTCTCTAGGGTTAATAGGGGTGGTATTGATGCCCGTGCAGCAAAAACGATACCGACGGGGCAACATGCAACGAGACATTCAGTAGTGATATCGGCATTGCGCGATAATCACTTGACCAGTTTGGTAAGTGTAAACCAAGCGATGTTCATCGTTGATTCGCCGACTCCAAAAACCCGACCATTCATGTTTGAGCGGTTCAGGTTTGCCGATGCCCTCAAAAGGGTTGCGCTGGATATCCTTAACCAGTGCATTGATTCGCTTCAATATTCGTTTGTCTTCTTGCTGCCAATACAAATAATCTTCCCACGCTCGTGGGTGCTAGCTAATCATCAATCAAAGCGCGTTGCTCAACTCTGCCACGCTGGATATCAGCAATCGCTTGATCAAGTCGTTCGCGGTTGCGAGCAGAGCGTTTCAGGTAGGCCGTTTCAAGATAGGCACTTTGATGATCAATCCGTTCTTCAAGAATTTCCAGCGCCAGTTGCTCAGGTGTTTGTTCTGCAAGTGTAGCCATTGTTGCGATTTTCTCTCCTAATCGCTCAGGAATTTGAATGCACAGCATACGCCTAGTCTCCGGTCAATGATTGTTTGTCGATCCGCCACAAATAGCGATCTGGCACAACATGTATAACTATTTATAGTAGTCGATTCGCTGATTGATCTCAAACTTCTCTCGCGAGCCAAATAGCGTTTCCAGGTTTTGAAAGCACCTTGCCAGTCTTTGTGTCGCTGTTGGACAAGTCCTAAGCGGTACAGCCATTTTATTTTTTTGCGGTTGTGTGCCAGCGCAGACTGATACGCCTGAACGGCCCCACGCCAATCTTGCAATTTTTCCAAACAAAAGCCTAGCCGATAGTGGCAAATTGCATGGGTTTGATCCAATTTTAAAGCTGCTGCATAGGCTGCGGCGGCCTCAGACCATTGTTGTGCTGCTTGTAATTCTTGGGCGTGTTGGAAGTGTCCAGCAAAGTTAGATGCGTTATTATTTTGATCGATCTCAATCAATGTCTATTCCGTTTAAAATGCTGATTGTCATGCGGTGCATTAGAATTCTAGTTTAGTCAAATACATCTACAAGCTCCACCGGTTCGGCAATACTTATCAGTTGGTGTTGTTGGCAGTAGTGCGCCCTGTCTTTAAATCCGATCCATTGGCTGACAAACACAAAATCCAGCCCCCATTGGGCGGCGACGTGATGATCAAGGCGGCTGTCGCCGAGGAACAGGGCGGGGTGTTGGATAGTGCCTTGGTTTAATTCCCGTTCGACAATTGTGCTTTTTTCGTCAGGGTTGCCGAAGATGCTGCCGTCAAACCGTGTGGTGCACTTAATTTGGATCTGCCCCCTTTTATTTCGATGGGTTCATCTCGGCATCAGGGTTCGCAGGGCCTGGTTAACAGCGGTTGAACTTGGAAACTGCGCAAACACATCGTCTTCCAATACAACTGCATTGGGCGGCATGACATATTCTTTAA
>PWUG01000208.1 GCA_003562605.1 Syntrophomonadaceae bacterium
TCAAAGCCGGCCTGCAGGAAATGCTCCACCGCTTTTTCAGGTTTTCCATGCAAACGGGCCAGCCTTCCCGCCCGGCGTTGAAGATGAACCTGCTTATCACTCAGGCGATCTATAAGAAATTCCCTGAACAGCTGGTGACAGCGGTAAGTATGCTTAACGCTGGAAAGGGGTGTAAGCAGAAGCAGTTTTTCTCCCAGGAATGTGAGGATTTCGCGAGAGTCATTTCGTTCGAGCAGATAGTTGCAGCGTTCCGGTTTAAGCACTTTGAAGACAGATGTATGAAGCATGAAATCCTGGTATACCGGTGGTAGTTTTCCTAAAACTTCAGAGGCAAGATAGTCATATAATGAACAGCTTAAACCTGAGCCCTGCTTCAATTTTGAAAATCGGCTGCCGGGTGGCAATATCCCGGTTAATTCCAATGCTGCCGGCCAGCCGCCGGTATAGTTTGCAATCTCTTCTATTACTCTTATCGGTTGCGGGCCATGGCGATCAGCCAAAAAGCTGGCAATTTCTTCCTGGGTGAAGCATAGTTCTGCAGTGCTGATTTGTCGGGCTGCTCCTGCCAGGTACATGCGAGAAAGGGATAATGGTACGGTGGTGCGTGAATTGATTACCATATAAACATTGGTTGGAAAGTGATCAAGCAGCTCGTAAACCAGGCTGTGAACGGAGGGCTCAGTAATTTCGTGATAATCATCTAAAACCAGTAGCGGTTTGGCGTTGGCGCGGATTAAATCATTTATGATCAGGGAAGCTATTAAGCGGGGTTGCTTTCCGATAACATTACCCCGGGCGGCTAACTGCAGCATCTTTTTGCCCACACCGGGCCAGTGGTTACGCAGGCCTTCTAACAGGCAGTGCAGGAAGTGGGCGGGATCATTGTCATTGTGATCCAGGTGAAACCAGACCAGGGGTTTATTAATTTGGCGGCTTAATTGTAAGGTAAGTACCGTTTTACCGTAACCGGCGGGAGCGGTGATTAAGACGATTCTGGTTCGTTTATTACCTAAAATAGACTTCAGTAACCGTTCCCTGGTCAGCAGGTTGGGTGCAACTTCCGGAGGCATCAGCTTGGTAAGCATCACTTCTGCCATCTCCGCTATCTCCTGCCAGAATTATTCTATTATAATTCCTGTTGCCGGTTAAGTGCGAACGTTATCACAATATTTCGAATTAACCTATTTTCAATATACTACTCAGTGCCTGCGATGGCAACAATTTTTTGTTAACTCTTTGTTTACAGCAATTTGTTATATTTAGGCTGCAGGTAAACACTCGCAGCAGGGAGGTATTTTTGATTGCTTAAACTTATTTGCTGTGTTCGCAGAATTAATGGTATGAGTGAAGAAGAGTTTCATCATTATTGGAGAGAAATCCACGGTCCCCTGACAATGGAACATTTTTTGGCGATGGGTGCCTGTAAGTATGTTCAAACCTATATCCTTTCCACGCCGTTAAATGAAATGCTCCAGGAAATAAAGGGGCAGATGGAACCTTTCGATGGAATTGCTGAAATTTGGTGGGAAGACATTGAAGTTCTTCTCAAGGCAATGGATACTGAGGAATGGTTTGAGGTCCAGGATCATCTATTAAGCAGCGAAGAGAAGTTTATCGACTTTTCCCGCTCCTGTTCATTTTTGTGCAATGAAGAAGAAATGATTTAAGGAAAGCTATGGAGCATGGGAATATTTCCCATGCTCCATTTCAATTTCAGCCCAGCGGTGGGATCACACCGAGCTGCTGCAGGAAGCCCAGGTAATCCGCGTATTCCCATTCTTCGACAATTTTGCCCTCTTTCCAACGATCAACATTGCAACCGACCAGGATGATATCTTTTCCTGTCGGAGGAATCGGCAGACTTGGAGACTGGCCGGTGTGGGTGGCTGTCCAGCTCCAGCGCCAGGCGGTTATATCATTTTCACTGATTATTTCGTGGACGGTGATTTTAGAATTAGTAAAAGCGCTGAGCGTTCCTTTCACTGATTCTTTTTCTTCTTCCAGGCTGTTGAAATCAGCTAATGGTGGTCTGTGATGAACCAAACCGGGAGCATAAAATTCATCCCAGGCATCCATGTTGCCCCTATTCCAACCTTCTTCGATGGCTTTAACAAATTTGACTTTTTGATCTTTCGTCATCTAACACTCATCCTTTCATGATAAAAACTTTCAAGACTTAAAAATAGTACTCCAGGATTCTAAATATTAATTTGACAACACCTCCGCCGCTGAATATTTCTTTGCAATTTCAGTTTAAATGCTGCAAGTAAACAACCGGTTAACAAATGGTTACTGGTCCGATATTTCCTTACATATAAATCGCCCGGCAGGTATCGCCCGGCAGGTATTATATTCCCTGAATTGAATAACTATTCAGGGGGGTGTTTGGATGACCGATTTGATGCGGACAGTACTTCAGGAAAGCCATATTGAGCAAACCGTAATCGATGATTATGCCCGGGCGGTGGCTGAAATTGTTGGGGCAGAAAACGTATCGGCAAACCATGCCGACCTGATATCCACCTGCCGTGATTACTGGCCGGTCAACAGTATCTGGATGCTGGAAGGGGCGGTGCCGGCTCTGCCGCAGCTGGTAGTCTGGCCGCAGGCA
>PWUG01000127.1 GCA_003562605.1 Syntrophomonadaceae bacterium
AGAAGATATACGCTGGCTGGGGGCAGATTGGGAAGACCGCCTTTTATTCAGCTCAGACTACTTTGAAGTCAAGTACCAGTTCGCCCTGCGCCTGATCAAGGCCGGACGCGCCTATGTCTGTGACTTAAATCAGGATGAAATCAGGGAATACCGGGGCACCCTGACTAAACCGGGAACCGAATGCCCCACCCGCAACCGCTCCGTTGAAGAGAACCTCGACCTATTTGAACGGATGCGCGGAGGCGAATTTCCTAACGGCAGACGGGTGCTAAGGGCTAAGATTGACATGGCTTCAGGAAACCTGAATATGCGTGATCCCGTTATCTACCGTATCCTGCACGCCGAACATCACCGCACCGGCGACAAGTGGTGCATCTACCCGATGTATGACTTTGATCATCCCTTTTCCGATGCTCTTGAAGGGATCACCCATTCCCTCTGTTCGATCGAATACACCGACCACCGCCCGCTTTACGACTGGATTGTAGATAATGCAGTCGAACTGATGCCCGAAGTGGTCAGGTTCCGTTCCCGCCAGACCGAATTTGCCCGTCTGAATATGAATTATACAGTTATGAGCAAGCGCAAACTGCGCAGGCTTGTAGAAGAAAACCACGTTGAAGGATGGGACGATCCCCGCATGCCAACCATCGCCGGATTGCGCAGGCGGGGGATAACCCCGCAGGCAATCGCCGATTTCCAGGAACGTGTCGGGGTATCGAGAGCGGACAGTACTGTCGACTTGGCCTTATTAGAACACTGTATCCGCCAGGAGCTCGAAACCACGGCACCCCGCCTGATGGCTGTGCTCGATCCTGTCAAAGTGGTAATCACTAACTGGCCTGCCGGAAAAACTGAGCTGTGCGAAATGGAAAACATTCCGGGTGCCGAAAATGCCGGCACCCGCCAGGTTCCTTTTAGCGGCGAGATCTATATCGAGCGTGATGATTTCATGGAAGAGCCTCCGAAAAAGTTCTTTCGTTTAGCCCCGGGCAGGGAAGTGAGACTGAAAGGAGCTTATATTATCCGCTGTGACAATGTATTAAAAGATGCCGACGGCAGAATTACTGAACTGCATTGCACTTACGACCCTCAAACCAAAAGTGGATCAGATACTAGCGGCAAAAAAGTCAAGGGGGTTATCCACTGGGTCTCGGTCGGGCATGCGGCCAGGATAACGGTCAACCTTTACGACACCCTTTTTACAGTAGAAAACCCCGAACAAGATGATGAAAAAGATTTTATCAGCCATATTAACCCCAATTCACTGGTTGTCTGTAAAGATGTGCCTGCTGAACCGGCAGTTGCCGAAGCATCTCCCGGCAGTCGTTTCCAGTTCCTGCGCAAAGCTTATTTCTACCTTGATCCCTTAGCCTCCCGGCACGGAACCCCGGTCTTTAACCGTATTGTTCAGCTAAGAGACAGCTGGGCACGGATGAAAAAATAGCGCATTGAGACGGAGGAATCGATGGAACAGAAAACAGCGGCCTCTCTGCCTCTTGCCGGACAACTGCTTTACGCATCAGGAAGCGCAGCCTTTACAATGCTCGAGCGGTTAATCCTGCTCTACGTGCCTTTCTACTACCTGCCCCCCGGGGAATTTAATCTTCCCAACCTAATTTATGATCGCACTTATTTAGGCCTTCTCACTGTGCTAGGTGGCGCCCTTTTGATTGGCCGCATATTTGATGGTTTTGCCGATCCGATTATTGCTTCTTTAAGCGACAATAACAGGTCCCGCCTGGGGCGCCGCAAACTATTTTTAATTATTGGCGGACTGCCCCTGGCGCTTTCGGCCTTACTCGTCTTTCATCCGCCCGATTTAACCGGCCCATCTTTTTTCAACGGTTTGTGGCTCAGCTTTTTCATGACCTTTTTTTACCTGGCCTTTACTTCCTACGTCAACCCCTTCCTGGCTTTGCTGCCTGAACTGGGCCACAACAATGTCCTGCGTATAAATCTCTCGACGATGATTGCCTTCTTCGGCCTGATCGGTATGGTACTTGTCGCGGTGCTCTTTCCCCTTTTGACAGGCAGTATGCAGGATACGGGCATTGATTTACGTACAGCTTACCGTTACACGGCCGGGATTTTTGCCGTCTTCTCCGTTATCCTGTTATACACGGCAACGATGGGATTCAATGAAAGGGTGCACACCCTGCCTGCGGAGGCGCCGCGGATAGGGACATGGCAATCTCTGCGCCATACCTTTGGGATTAAGCCTTTTCGCATATTTCTATGCGGTGAAATATTCCTTCAGTTTGCCATGAATACAGTAACCCTGGGCTTAATCTATTATGCTGTGGTTCTCTTCCGGATGGACGAACGTTTTATGATTGTCCTGGCCGGCCTGACTATCGGGGGAGCTTTGCTATGCTTTCCGCTGGTCAATATTCTGGCCAAAAAAGCAGGAAAGAAAAGGGTAATCACTACCGGGGTTCTAACTCTTGCTGTTAGCGGATTGGTAATCTTCCTGCTCTCATTTAACATGGCCGGCATCTATTTTTATATCAGCATGGCCATGTTTTTTTTGGCCGGGTTTCCGCTTGCTGTCCTGACCATTTTGATCAATCCGACCATAGCCGACCTGGCCCGGGCTGACTATTATAAGACCAGGCAGCGCCGTGAAGCAATGTTTTTTGGTGCCCGGGCGATACCGCTGAAACTTACCATCGCCATGGCCGGTGTTGTCTTCGCTTACCTTCTTTCTGCCTTCGGAAGAGACATTGCTCAGCCGCTGGGCATCCAACTAAGTGCTTTTGTTGTTGTTGTTGCCGCACTGGGCAGTTTCATGTGCTTCAGACTTTATCCCGAACAGCAGGTATTGGAAGCCCTGCAGGATGAAGAAACCTGATCTCAGGTTTGTTACATTTGACTAATTGGGAGGTAAAATAGCTGCTGCCGGTTAATTAGTAAGGATAAGGAAACAGGCAAATCAACTTTTAATTGAAACGGGGGGAAGAAAATGAAACCGAAAGTAATTGTCATTCTGGTGCTCGTAGTCCTTTTTTTAATTATTTTGGCTCAAAATACTCATGTAATTACCCTGAATTTACTCTTTTGGACGATATCGATGTCTCAAATTATTCTTATAGCTTTTACCCTGCTCGGGGGCTTTATCATCGGTTACCTGACTTCGTTGTTAACAGGTAAAAGTAAATAGTTGATTACGGCTCAAAAATTAATTTGCCGGAACGGGTAAGCCCCTCAACCTGCCTTCCTTTTCAGAGTCTGTACTTTTAGGTATACTTAATACAAAAGTTGAGGGGGATAAGAATGGAAAAAATAACAGTCAGGCAGCTTGTTCAAGATGCTGAGACGTATGCAGATAAACAGGTAATCGTGAACGGGTGGGTCAGAAATAACCGCGACCAGAAAGCATTCGGTTTTATTGCCTTAAATGACGGTACCCATTTTACCCCGGTTCAGATTGTCTACGAGAAAGATCTAATATCCAACTTTGATCAGGTAGCCAGTCTGAACGTTGGCTCTGCGATAAGCGTAGCCGGACGGTTGGTGCTGACCCCGGGAGCCAGGCAGCCCTTTGAAATTAAAGCCAGTAAGGTTAACCTGGAAGGGAGCTCCCCCGAGGATTATCCGATCCAGCCTAAACGGCACAGCCGGGAGTTTTTAAGAGAAATAGCCCACCTGCGCCCGCGGACTAATCTGTTTACAGCCGTTTTCAGGGTCCGTTCGCTGCTATCTTTTGCTATCCATCAATTCTTTCAGGAAAAGGGTTTTATCTATCTGCATGCTCCGATCATTACAGCCAACGACGCTGAAGGAGCAGGTGAACTCTTCAGGGTGACAACCCTTGGCCCCAAAACACTCCCGTTGACAGAAGAAGGAAAAGTTGACTACTCGGGAGATTTCTTTGGTAAAAAAGCAAACCTTACCGTCAGCGGCCAACTGGAAGCGGAAGCTTTCGCCCTGGCTTTCAGGGATGTTTACACTTTCGGCCCAACTTTCAGGGCTGAAAACTCCAATACACCCCGGCACGCAGCTGAATTTTGGATGATCGAGCCCGAAATTGCCTTTGCCGATTTAAATGATAATATGGATCTGGCTGAAGAAATGATCAAGTATTTGATCAGCAGTATCCTGGAAAAGGCCGAAGTTGAGATGGCCTTTTTCAACCAGTTTGTCGACAAAGGTTTGCAGGAAAGGTTAAAGAATATTTTAACCGCTGAATTTACCCGCATCACCTATTCTGAGGCTATAGAAGTTCTTCAGAAAGCGAAGGAGAAATTTGAATATCCGGTAGAATGGGGTAAAGACCTGCAGACCGAGCATGAGCGTTACCTGACAGAAAAAGTTTTTCACAAGCCGGTCTTTGTCTCCGACTACCCCAGGGAGATCAAGGCTTTTTACATGCGCCTGAATGATGATCATAAAACAGTTGCCGCTATGGATCTGCTGGTACCCGGAGTTGGTGAAATCATTGGCGGGAGCCAGAGAGAAGAGCGGGAGGATATCCTGGTAAAAAGGATGGCCGATTTTAACATTGAACCCGGAGATTTGCAGTGGTACCTGGACCTTCGCAAGTATGGCGGGGTTAAGCATTCCGGTTTCGGGCTCGGCTTTGAAAGGGTAATCATGTATGTTACCGGTGTCAGCAATATCAGGGATGTTATTCCCTTCCCCAGGACGGTTAACTCCTGCGAGTTTTAACCGTAGAAAGCCTGCCCCCGATGGATTCTAATACGGGCCAGATCCCTGTACCTTTTCTGCAACAAAAGTAAGTTTTTGTTCAGAGCCGTTTGTCGGTTCCAGGCTGAAAGTGGGGTAGAGACCGAGCAGAGAAAAACCGGTTTTATCCAAAAGGTTAATGATCAGGTCCGGTTCGTAATCTTTTTCCTGGTGCTGCTCCTGGAATTTTTTAAAAAGGCCGCTATCGGTACGGCTGAATACCGTCAGCAGAACTGACCAAAGATTATTTTTGGAACAGTAACCGGTTTCCCAGATCAACACAAAATCTTCCTCATCAGCCCAGCATACATTGCTGTCCTTATCTCCGGCTCGCAGTCTCGGGCGGGTCAGGTCGAAAATAAAAAGCGCGCCGGGATTAAGCACAGCATAGACCTTTAACAGGGCCTGCTCTAACTGCTGTTCACTTAAAATATAGTTAAGGCCGTCTTGAAATAGAAGGGCCAGATCGTATTTCTCCGGCAGTTCAAGCAGGCATAGGTCCGACTGATAAAAAGCGACATCTAAGTTTTTCCGGGCCGCTTTAAGGCGAGCCCGGGTGAGCATGGCTGCGGATAGATCTACCCCGGCAACTTTATAGCCTCGTCCGGCGAAAGGCAAAGTTGAGCTTCCCGTACCGCAGGCCAGATCAACCAGGGAGCGGGGGTTTTTTGCAAAGTGATCCAGCAACTGCTCAACATAATCGGCCCAGCTATCATAATCCACTCCGCACATCACCTGGTCATAAATACCGGCAAAGCCGGCATAGGGCTCATTAACCTTTTTCACAGTAGTTGTAGCGCTCCTTTTTATCTGGCAGATTGAGCTATTTTAAGGAAAGAACTAATCAATCGAACTAAGTTTAATTATAATAGCTGGTATTGTAGATAGGCAAGCCAATCGATGATATGCTATATTATGCATTAAGAATTTAAAATATGCCAAGGAGATCTTAAAAATCAGGTTATTCTTGCATGAACATACCATATAATACAGGGTGATCAGTTGTGGAAAAACATACTATAAAATATGAAGGAACAACAATTCCCTTCACTCTTGTCAAAAAGAAAGTAAAAAACGTCAATCTCAAGGTTCGTCCCGATTCAACCGTGGTAGTATCTGCGAACAAAGCAGTGCCTTATGAATTTATCGAGAAACTTGTTATAAAGAGGGCACCATGGATTTTAAAAAATATAATGCATTTTGATGAAAAACGAAAGTTGAATTTTAAACGTGAATATGTTAGCGGAGAAATCATTCAATATCTTGGGAAACACTATCTGCTGCAAGTGCTGCCGGAAGGGAGGAAGGAAGAGATCATTTTAAACGGGGAAAAGATCTTTCTTTTCGTTAAAGATGAAAGCTGTTTTTCCCGAAAAGAGAAGCTCTTTAACCTCTGGTATAAAGAAAACGCAAAGGTAACCTTTCACGATTCCCTGGAGAGAGTATACCCCGGGGTTATCAAATATGAAATCGAAAAACCTGGTATTACAATCAGGACTATGAAGACCAGGTGGGGCTCCTGTTCCTGGAACAAGCAGAAGATCACTTTAAACACCGAACTGATGAAAACCCCCTTAGCATGCATCGATTATGTGGTCCTGCACGAGCTGGCTCACTTCAGAAACCGAAAACACGATGCCCGGTTCTACGAATTTTTAACTGAGCTGATGCCTGATTGGAAAGAGCGGAGATCAGTTCTAAAAAAATCTATAAATCAATACTATTAATAAGAGCATGGTGAGGCAGTAATTGTCCTCAGCAGGTTAATGGTTCTATTATTGAAGGCCGGACATCGTGCTTTTTCTTTTGAAAAGCCGCTCGACAATATTTTCTCGCGCAAAGCCGTTTTCGCACCTTTTTAGTTGCAACGGCTCCTAATAAATCAGAAATGTAACTACAAGGATTATCAGCCCGAAGGCAGAAACTCCTAAATCGATTAAAATAATGTCACGACCCTTATCCTTTCTTAACATTCGGGCAACGGTTTTCTGAAACCGGGTGTAATCAAACAAAAGGGCCAGCGCTTTTAAAGCAGTTAATGAGAATAACACTGTAATATAAATTGAATTAGCGATACCTAAGGTGAAATGGAGATACCAGGTTAGTGCGATCAAAGCCAAACCGATCAGGGCTATGATAGTGATCCAGGGCGGACGTTCTTCGGAATAAAACTTTTCGATGAACTGATTTTCATCCCACGGGAGCAGGTGCATATATACAGGCTTCAAAAAAGCTGCCAATCCGAAAATAATCCCGAGAACTTTAAAGTAATTCATATTAGTGCCTCCTCAGTATAGAATTAATCCCAGTAAAACCGACCCTAGGCCCAATATCAAGGCAGCAACATTAATCAGGGTGAGTGTCTTACGGTCTCTCTCTAAAACACGGACTGCAAAGGCGCGAAACTGTTTATAATTAAAAAGTATCTGTGAAGTTTTGATCAGGGTCAGGGATAGCAAAAGGGTTATAACCAGGGAATAGGGCACGTCTGTAGTGAAATGCATATACCAGGTAAAAGCGACAAGTAACAGGCCGAATGCACCCACAACCCAGACCCACCCGGGCTGTTTCTCAGTATAGGCCGTGTTCAACTCAAAACGATTCCACTGTTTGGGAAAAAACTGAATAGCCGGCCTGGTGAGAATCAATATTGCTCCAAAAACAATACTCAGGATCTGAAAGTAATTCATCGGTTTTCCTCCTTTAGAGCTGGTTTGTGAAGGCCGTTTTTTAGAAATTCAACCAGGTGGTGCATCTCTTTCCACATTTCTTGATCACCCTTTTTCATAAGTTCCCCATAATCCGGGTAAATTTCTGTAAACCTCATCAGAACAAACTGGAGTATGCGCATAACAAATTCTTTTCCAATATCAGAACGAATTTCACCGGAAGTAATTGCTTCATCAACGATTTTATCCATATACTTTTCAAAAGCAGTTCTAAACCGCCCCCATATTTTTTTTTTCAGATCATTATCCGGCATATTTTGCAAACGTATGCCGATTTGATGATAGCGGTAATTTGACCTGGCGAAATCAATAGATGCCTTAAGCTGAAATTCAAGGTTATCAAAGAAATCCATTTCGTCGATGGGCTTCCGAATTTCTGTTAGGGCCGATTTGAGAAACAAAGTTTTTTTTTCTGTGGCCAGTTCAATCATATGCAGGTATAGATCTTCTTTGTTTGTAAAGTAATGGTACATGCTGCCCTTGGATATCCCGGCCTTGGATATAATATGATTCAAAGAGGCGGCATCATAATCTTTCTCTGAAAACTCATCCAAAGCTGCCTCCAATACAATTTCCTGCTCTTCTTTTGACAAATTAAGAAATCCCTGCTTAACCAAAATATCGCCGCCCCTGCCTAGACCAGGTGGTTTAGACCGCCTGGTCTAAGGATAGCACATTTTAATTCGGGTGGCAATAGGGAATTTAAATTATTTTTTCAACTTCTCTTCCACCGATTTGACTTTTTGGTCGATAGAACCGGTTTTATCCCGGCGATCATCGATCTTAATACTGGTGCTGACCCTCTTCGCGCCCTGGTTAAAAGGAACTTCGTGCAGATGCCGGATTAGCTTCATAATTCGATCCAGGTCACCTTCGATAATAGTACCCATGGCGGTTAGTTCATATTTCAGGCCCTCACCTTGTTCCCGCAACTCTTTTTCGCAGGCAGCCACATAAGAGCTCAGGCTGGTACTGCCTGTTCCCAGGGGAACAATAGAGATTTCAACGACAGCCATTTACAACACCTCCACAGTTAATTTTTCTCTCTGCAGGTAAAAGGTTATTTTTACTGAGTATAGAATAACACATTAATCTGGACAGCTTCAGATATAACTGCAAGCACTATAAGGTATTATAAAAATCTTTAATAAGCGGTTTTATTAACAATCTTTTTACAATTGCTAAATTCCTGTTTTATGATCGGAGCGGCATTCTGTGCAGGAGATTAAAAATGATAATTGTAGCTGCCCTAAAATAGACTGCATCAGGCATGGCAACTGTGAAGAGTGTGCAGAACATCATCTCTCCACAGAAAAGGAGCCTTAACTTAATCTCCAAAGTTTAGCTAACCCGGAAACCTTCGCATTGTAAAATACCGAAAAGCGCCTGGCGTGCGTCTTGCAGCGCTTTTTCGCGCCAGCGCTGTTCTTGCGGGATGAACAGCTCGTTAAAAGCTTCCCGCACCTTTAGTTCTGCCCCGGGAGAAAGGGTTCCGTAATGAAAAAGCCTGTTTTCGTCGATCATTGTTTTGAGGCTGCGCAGCTTATCGAGGGGATACTCTCCCAAAGTGCCGAATTCAAAACTGGTGCCGTAAAAGGACAACTCCGGGAATTCTTTTCCCACCAGCTCGTAGAAAAAGTCAACCATATCTCCCTGCATGGCATAAAACTCGAAAGGGTTGGTTTTTGCAACCAGTGGATAACCGAATGCCTTCTGCAGAGCCAGTGAGTCGCGCGGTTCATTGATTGAGTTTACAATGGTCATCTGGTAACGGGGTCCGTAACCGCTGTGCATATCAAGGACCAGGAGACGTTGACAGGAAGCTGCCAGTTCCTTAAACAGATCGATCATGACCTGAGCCGAAGCCTCGTAACCTCTCCCCCCGTAATAGATCCCTTTGGGATGGAGGTATTGCCCCATAAGTATTACCTCCTTAAAGTTCTTTGCACCCATGGGCAGCATTTTATAGGTCAATCTGGCGCCAAAAAAAGCTCTGCTACTCATCTTTAGCGGGTTAATAGGATTCAGAACGAATTGATCCGGTCATACCGGCAGTCTAAAGAAGCATCTGCAGCTTCCCAGCCATAGATAAAATTCCGGTTTAAATCTACATTATTTTCATTGGTGCGCCGCCGCTTCCACATCCCCCAGGGATTAATTGCATGGACAATAAAAAGCCCTGTATTGGCCGGATCGAGGGTTTTTAAAAATTCGTCAATAAAAAGGCCGGTTACCGCTGTGCCTATGTAGCCTTCGATTCCGTGCAGCCCGGAAGTCAGCAGGATCACTTTATCCTGACGATCCAAAGCCGGGGCGGCAATAACCTCCACTGCCAAATTATCTTCGGCTTTGCCAATGGCATAAGAGCGGATTTCGGTCTCCGGCCAAAAGAGGCGCACTTGTTCCAGGGAAGCATAAAATTTACTACGGCTTTCAGCGTAAGATTCGCTGAACAGTTTTACCATCGCCACTTTCATTAAGCCTCCTTAAAAAGGCCTGTAATTGTTCGCCTTTGCCAATTCTTTTAACTATAGTCTGATCATCCATTTATTTTTGTATTAAGTAAACTGTTGAAAGTCTAATTCGCCTGAAAAAGCCCTTTTCCTTTTACCTGTCTTTGTATTCTTCCCGCAGGGACTATGTCAGACTGCTGATTGCAG
>PWUG01000328.1 GCA_003562605.1 Syntrophomonadaceae bacterium
TACTTCGTGGTCGTCGTGTCATGTCGAGACCATTGACCCAAGGCACGAGCACATCCGAGTTGGGGCGCCCGTGCGAGTTTGGTGCGTGGAGCAACTCCAAGGCGACGGCTTCCTGTAGGTCAAACTCTCCCCCTTTGGTGTCCGCCATAAAGCACACGCCCTCATTGGAAGTCAGGCGATGAGCAGTGGTCGTATCCACCGTGCCGGTCAGGTTCGGGTTGATTTGGACTGCGGGTGCCCCATCGAGAAGTCGGTTGTTCTCCTCTCCGTTATCGAACCCGACCATTGAAACGTGGACGGCGGCTCCGTCGAGTATCCACTTCCGGTCGCTCTCGGCGAAGAAGATGTCGCCCGTCTGTTTGATTCGCTCCAATACCTTTCGGTTGGCTCCGCCACGTATCCCTTGTGTTGCCAATAGCCCGGCTCTTCGGCACTTCCCGCTGGCAATCTGCCGACGAGCCTTCTCAAACCAATAGCAACACAGATCTGCTCCACCCGGCACCGAACCATCGTACAACCTTCGCAGAGCAGTAACGTAATCATCACCCAACTCGCGCCGCATAACCTTATCGCCCAAGAACGGCGGGTTACCTACGATGAAGTCGGCGTCGGGCCATTCGGGCTCGCGGGGATTGTCTGGGTCGGTGAGATCAATGATTGCGTCACGCGCCTCAATGGTCTCAATGGGTTCAAGGACAGGGTTTCTCGGCGGGTTGAAGCCGTTGAGACGCATCCACTGAAGATAGCCAATCCAGATGACCACTTGGGCAAGTTGCTGGGCGTAGGTGTTGATTTCAATGCCGTGGAGTTGCGTCGGCCGAACTTGGGGGATGATGCTGGTTCCGTGGTTCGCCGCGTAGGTGATGACTTCCTTTTCCAAGTCAAGGAGAAGGTTGATTGCCACGTAGAGAAAGTTCCCCGAACCACACGCCGGGTCAAGGATCTGGACGTGAGCCAACCGCTCAACGAAGTCAAGAATAGTCCGCTCAAAAGCAAGGATGCCCTTAGTGGGCTTGCGGGTGCGAACCTTGTCTAAACCGGGTGTCTTGCGAACCTTGTCCCACTGCTTATCAGCCTGCTCACGGACGGCATCCCACTCCCGACGTAAGGGAGCCATCACGACCGGCTCCAAGAGGGTCATGATGTCCTCACGGCTGGTGTAGTGGGCGCCAATCTGCGACCGCTTGGCCGGGTCAAGAATTCGCTCAAAGAGGGTGCCGAAGATGGAGGGCTCAACCGCTGCCCAGTCAAAATCATTGACTCGTATCAGTTCTTCAATTTCATCGGTCGTCAGGTCGTATGCGTCGTCATCGGCGAAGAGTCCGCCATTGAACCAGAGGATTTCTTCGGTACCGAAGTCGCCCCCTATTGACATCGCCTGAAAGAGGCTTCGCAGTCGCTTGGTGAGGCGCCGTGGTTCGGTACGACTGGTCGTGAGCAACCGACTGAACAGACCGCTTGGTAGGAGCCCGATGTCCTCGCCGAACATACAGAAAATCAACTTCATCAGGAAGTGCGCCGCGGCGTGGGCTTCAATACCGCGGGCTCGCATTCCATCCGCCAAGCGACCGAAACGATCGGCAGCCTGACGGGTGATGCTCTCGGTGGTGACGCCGGGGCGAAGGGACTCAGGATCGGTGAAAACCCGGCGGAGGATATCAAGGTTCTTCGGGTCGTCCAGCCCGGCAAGGTTGAAAGCATAGACGTGCTTGGGCGTGCCGGTGAAGTTGGTGTGAATCTCAAAGCGATCAAGGTCGCAGACGATCAAGAGAGGCGGGTTTTCAAGGTCTTCACGATAGAGCAAGAGTTGCTGATACGCCTCTTTCAGGTCGCGTCGCTTCTTTTTGTATTCCCACCCGAAGTGCCCCTTGAGCCACACGTCGGCCCAGCCGGCCTGGCCGGTGGTCTTCTTCACACCTCGCTCAAAGGCGTACCACGATCCCTCAGGATCGGCGTAAGCCGGGGTGGGCTGTCCAAGTAGTTGGCAGAGGTCAAGAAAGTGCTGCTGATAGGCACTGCGCTCAGTCAGGTTCGCCCGGCTCCATTTGACGACGAAATCCTGCGGTGTCATTCTCCGCCCTCGTGGGTGATGTCGGTAGGCTCAGGTCGCATTCTACTGAATGGCGACGGCCAAGCCCACCCAGAAGAGTGCGACATCTTCCAGACCCGGCCCAGAGGCGGGGCCGGGTGGCTTCCAACCCGAACCACCCGGAGTCGCTGGACGGGAGAGGAACGGGATGCTACCGCGTAGGGATGCCGTAGGAGCCACCCTACTCCACCCCGAACTCCGTCCCCAGCCAAGCAATCGCCCTGCCGAACTCCTCCTTCGGCACGGCAAGGTAGTCCCGATCCGCCTTCCCGTTCGGTGCGTGCCAGAGATAGTACCCGACGGCAAGCCCACGGTTTCTCAGCAGGCGGCGGTTACCCTGACGGAGCTGAAGAGAGCTTTAGTAGAGCTATTTACTCCCCCTGGCAACCAGTATCCCGACACCGCCCTGCTGTACTTTTCTGGCCACGGTCTGCACGATCAATCTGGCATTATGGAGGGCTATCTGGCCAGCAGTGACGCTGACCCGGATCGCGA
>PWUG01000147.1 GCA_003562605.1 Syntrophomonadaceae bacterium
ATAGCTATCACGGGGAATATTGACCAGTTTAACTTCTGCTTTACGTAAATTAATAGAAGCAATCATGATCGTGTCGGGACGAAACATACTGGACCGTTTTTCTCTCGCAGCGGAACGATCAAAGCCGAGCAGGGCAATATTAATTATATCCGTGCTTAAAGCCTCCCCGCCCTGTTGATCTGATACTGCCGCGGTTACCCCTGTCGATGTCTTTAACAGGAGGGCCGGAAAGTAAGCAAAGAGGGTTCCTGCTAAAAAAAATACTGCTATTACAGCTATGAATAGTTTAAGTGTAAAATAACTGCGTTTTTTATTTCCTCTGCTCATTAAGACTCCCGCCTTTTTGACCTGATTTGATAATACTTCGTTGCATGAAAATCCTAAACAAGCCCCGCCAGGAATTTTTTCCTCAATTCGGGTTCAAATTTTTCTATGGAATAACGCAGCATAGTCCGCGGCATCTTTTCATAGTGAGCTTTTAAAAAGGCATATTCAACATCGAAATCACGGTTGCCAACTTCTCTCAACATCCAACCGGCTGCTTTATGGATCAGATCATGTTTATGATCCAGCATCAGCTCGGAGAGCTTTAATGTGTCATCAAAATCGTTGTTGCGCACAAAATGCAAAGTGGTTATAACTGCAATCCGCTCCTGCCAGAGATCGCCGGATTTTGCCAGCCGGTAGATCAAGCTCCTGTCTTTATCTGAAAGATAAGGGCCTAATATCTTGTAGGAAGACGAGTCAACGAGATCCCAGTTGTTTATTGACGGCAGGTTACCGAGATAGAAATCCACCAATTCCTCTCGTTCGGATTCCGTTTTTGCATTCTCATATTTATATACCAGGATAAAGATTGCTGTGAGCCTGCACTCATGCACCGGGTCACGGATCAAATCTTCCAGATTGCTTAAAGAAAGAGCCCTGTAATGTTGACGGGCAATCTTGCGTTGATTTGGAACGCTAACACCGATAAACCGGTCGCCTTCTCCGTAGCCCCCTGGAAAAGCCTGAAAAAATTTCGGTAAAAATGCCGCCTTCTCAGTGTCGGCACTTTTTTTTAGCTCGAGCCTGATTAGATCTGTGAGATCCATTGCCCCTCCCTCCGCATGTTTAATAGTGGTAATAATCTGCTTCAGCCAGTTAAACGCAACGCCTGCGGTTTTATTCGCGTTCATGGATTAAGTATTCCCTTCATTGAGTTAAAGATTATAATTGATTATAGCATTGCATAAATATTATTGTCAGGGCAGAAATTAACCGGCAGGAATAACATGTTTATTGAAATCCAACAAGGCCGCAATTTCAACCCTTTTTTGTGGTAAAATTACAGGTGTGTTCAAATTATTGGGTATTTAAGGAGGGTTCTCATGCAGAAACTATTCTATCCTGAATCAATCGCAATCATTGGCTTATCGTCAAAGCCGACCAATATTCCAAGGCTGACCCTTGAAAATTTGCTGCGCTGGGGCTACCGGGGCAGAATTTTTGGTGTTAATGAAAGAAGCGATGATGCCCATGTTGATGGGATCAGGATGTATAAAAACATAGAAGAGCTGCCCGAAGTGCCCGATCTTGCCTACTGCATGGTTCCGGCACAACTTATCCCCGGTATGGTGGAGCGCTGCGGCAAGTTCGGCATAAGGCGAATGGCGATTCCTTCAGGCGGTTTCTCCGAATACAGTGAAGAGGGTAAAGCGCTTTCCGAAAACCTGCTTGCTAAAGCAAGAAAATACGGCATTCGTTTTGTCGGCCCAAACAGCGTCACCGTGGCCAATACTGACAATGGGCTCTGCCTTCCATTCGTTGCCCTGCATAAAGCCCCAAAAGGAGAGATGTCAATCATCTCCCAGAGCGGCGGTCTGGCCCTGACCATGCTTAACTACCTCTTTGATGAAAAGATCGGACTTGCTAAATTTGCCAGCATAGGTAATAAGCTTGATTTAGATGAAGTCGATTTCCTGGAATACTACGGGCGGGATCCACAGACTAAAATAATCTGTCTATACCTCGAAAGCATCGACCGCGGCAGAAAGTTTATCGAAGCGGCAAAAAAAATTGATAAGCCGATTGTAGTCTACAAAGCAAATACCACTACTGCGGGTAAAAAAGCGGCCATGAGCCATACAGCAGCTTTGAGCAGTGACGAGGCAATCATCGATTCCGCTTTCGAAGAAGCAGGCGTTATACGTGTCAGTAACTTTCTTGACTTTATTGAGATAGCCAAGGCTTTCCAGCTGCCTCCGATGAAAGGGCGGCGGATAATGGTCATGAGCCCGGCAGGTGGTTTTGCCGTAATGGGCGCTGACCTCTGTGAAAAGGCCGGATTTAAATTCGCCGATATGGGCCAGGAATTCTACGATGGATTAAAGCAGTTTAGCAATGCCGGGGTAATTAATTTTTCCAATCCCCTCGATATGGGTGATATCTACGATCCCAAGCTTACAGCCCATGTGCTTTATTCAGTAATGCATTCCGAGCAGGTGGATGGATCGATCTATATCAGCCAAAGGCCACAGATGCCCCAGGGTGAAAATATATTTCAGAAGATGTTCCTGACTGATTTGTCAAAGGAGGCCTGGGGCTCGATACTTTCCGCCGGTAAACCCCTGGGTGTCTGCCTCTTCGGCCCTATCCGCATGATTCAACAGACCAAACGTTACGTTGAATTTCCCATATTCAACAGCCCTGAAGAAATGATAAATGCCCTGGCTTTGCAGATGAAATATCATGAAAAAAGGAAGCTGCTCAGGGAGCTTAAGGAGATTTCAAAACCGCCCGGAATTGAGATCGCCGGAGCTAAAACCTGGCTCCGGGACAAAGAAGGTAATTACGGCGAAGAAGCGTTTGAGCTTCTCGCTGCTTATGGCATCACCACTGTAGAATCGAGAACTGCAACCACAAAAGTAGAAGCAGTAGCCCATGCTGAAAAACTCGGTTTTCCCGTAGTAATGAAAGTTATATCTGCTTCTGCACTGCATAAATCAGATGCGGGAGGGGTACTGCTCGGCCTTGAAAATGCCGAGCAGGTCGCTGAAGGTTATACGACCATTCACCAAAACCTACGTGATTATGATCATGATGCTCTTTTTGGAGGCGTTAGAATCCAGAAGATGGCTCCTGAAGGATACGATATGTTTGTAGGTGGAAGCCAGGATCCGTCCTTCGGGCCGGTAGTCTATTTCGGGATGGGCGGTATTTACGTAGAAACTTTCCGGGATATAGCCAATGCAACCTGCCCCGCAAGGGCGGAGACCGTCGAAAAACGATTCAGATCCTTGAAATCAACACAGATCCTCGAAGGCTCACGCGGCCAGGCCGCTGGTGATATTAAAGCTTTCGTTGACCTGGTGGTACGTGCATCTCACCTCCTGGCTGATTTTCCCGGCATCAAGGAACTTGACATAAACCCGGTGCGGGTTTTCCCGGATGGCCGCGGTGTACTGGCCCTTGATACCAGGGTTCGTTTAGATCTTTAAGTTTTAACTACGCTTGTTTCTGATCAGGCCGGAACAGGGGATTATCTCGACGCCCTGATTTTCAATGCCGTCAAGAAGCAGATTTATGCCAAGTGAATCGCTGGCAATATGCCCTGCAATAACAACATTTATATGACTTTTTTCCGCCTGTTTACGATGCTTTTCGTCCATATGCATAACGATAATCGTACCAACCCCTGCCTGGGACAGCTTGTTGTAAGCATCTTCAGAACCGCTGGTACCCCCGGTCATCTCGACCAAAACCTTCCCGGCACGGCGTTCCTTGCTGCCGAGAATAATCTCCGGGCCGGCACTATGTTTGACAGCCTCAGCATATTCCGGAATTTCCTTGAGAAGCTTTATAATATCGCCCAGGGTTCGCGGCATTTCGTTATCGAACATTTCCTGCAAAAAAGCAGTCACCTGGTTATCGGCTACAGTGTGGGCACTGATTATCGCAATATCCAGTATTTTTGCCGCATCAATAGCCCGGTTGTGATTAATCGGCATCAGGCCGCGTTTCACTTCACTGATCCGCGAAGCCATGATTGATTCAGCTACATTTATCGGCACGCCAAAACGGGCCAGGATATCTTCCTGAAGGTGCATCACATCATGCAGCTCAGCGAGCGCTTTCCCTTCAGGATGGTGTGCCATGATCAAATCAATGGGTCTGTTTTTTTCGGCCAGGCGGTCAGCAAGTATTACCTCGCCCACTTCGATGTCGACTCCGACCATCATTCGCTTTACTTCGGTTTCCTTATCACCGCATAAAATCCGCGTATCGCTATATGGATTGGTCAAAGATTCAAGATCAAATTCTTTTTTTTCATCTTCCTTCATCTCTTCATACTTTTTCTTAACTCTTTCCAAAGCTTCTTTTGCCCCTTCAGGTTTCCGCGGGTCTTTTTCAATCCCTTTTTCCACGACATACTCATAAATCTCTTTAATTTTCAAGGTTTACATCCTCTCTTTTTTATTGATTTACAATGTGATCCTGCGAGTTTCTTCGAGCAGGCGATCGATTTCAGCTTCAGTATTATATGGGGAAAGGCCTACCCTGACCAGGCCGCCGAGCGGCATCAAACCGAGAAGTTCAACCAGGCAGGCAGCATAAAAATGACCGTCCCAGACAAAGATCCCTTTTTCGCCAAGAGCTGAGGCAACTTGATCGGCCGGAATCCCATCAACGGTAAACGAAACTGTCGAGGTGCGCGGATATCCCTTCGGTGGGCCATAAACTTTAACTTTTCTGATTGCAGAGAGTCCATTAAGCAATTTTTCCGCCAACGGCTGCTCGTAAAGCTCCATTGCTTTCATACCAGCTACTACCAGCCGGCGGCGCTCCGACCAGTTTGCATCTGAACCAGTTTTCGCCACTTTTTCCAGGTTTCCAAAGCGGCGGCCAACATCAGCGATAAATTCAATTGCTGCTGCTGCACCGGCAATCCCTTCATGGTTTAGTGTTCCTGTCTCGATCCGGTAGGGAATAGAATCAGCCTGAACCCGAAGCTTATAGGTAGGTAGGGCAGCCAGGAGATCACGCTTGCCGTAAAGGACCCCGATATGCGGCCCGAAAAATTTATAAGCTGAACAGAGAAGATAATCGACATCAATGAACCTGACATCGATTGGGCCATGCAGGGCATAGTGCACTGCATCAACCACGGCAATGGCACCTGCTTCGTGAGCGAGGCGAATCATTTCTTTGACATCGCTGACGGTTCCAACTCCGTTTGAGGCATAGTTAAAAGCGGCAACCAGGGTTTTTCCGGAAAGCTTTGATCTGTAATCCTCCATATCAAGAGTACAGGTTTCTGTATCCATTTTAACTTCCCGAATTATAAAACCGCGCTCCTCCAAAGCCAGCCAGGGGCCGCGGTTTGCTTCATGATCAATCTCTGTAATCATGATTTCTTTACGGCAGCCCGTCTCCCGACCCAGGGCCAAAGCCAGCTGAAACAACATCGTGGTCGTATTCTGCCCAAATGCCACTTCATCCGGGCTGGAACCGAGAAAATCTGCCATAGCCTGGCGGGCTTCATTAATTACTTTATCACTATTACGACTGGTTAGAAATGCGCCGCCGGCATTAGCATTGCAGCGGACCATGTAATCGACAACAGCATCGATAACACGCTGCGGCACTTGGGTCCCTCCCGGGCCGTCGAAGAATGCTGCAGGATAACCGTTTACTGTTAACGATAGCGCCGGAAACTGACTTCTTATATAGCCCACATCGTATTTCATCCGTATTGCCTCATTTTCACCTAAATTGTAATTTTCATTCCGGTATGCAGCTTATGAAAACTTTCTCCCAAGCGCTGCAGCATTTTGGCTTCCGCTTTCAGGCCGGTGCAGTGACCGGTGTAAATTTTGTCAATATTCCTATCCATTAAAGCGTCAACAGTCCTGCTGATCCTGTTCTCATCGGCATCGATTAGATGAAAGCCACCGATCACGGCATTTACATGATCAATACCTGTAAGGTGGACAGCAGTATCAATAATGCCGGTTATTCCGGCATGGGAACAACCGGTTACTATAACCAACCCCTGGGGCAGGATAAAAACGAGTGAAAGGTCATCTGCCATGGGATCCGATACCATTTTCCCATTTTCTATGGTCAACAGGGAAAGAGTCGGGGTTTTTTCAAAGCTTGCACGTTCCTTAATCTCCCCCGTAGTAACAGCACCCGGCATCAGGGGAAGCGGTTCTTCTGTAAGAATCAACTCGCCTCCATTCCTTCTTATGGTTTCCCGGCTGTTTTCCGGGCTCATACCAACAGGGCGGAGGGAAGGTTTAACAGTGAAATTTGAACGATATATCGAAGGGTGTGCAATAACCGGAATACGGCTGCGTTCAGTGGTCTCCAAAATACCAGCCAGGCCTCCGGTATGATCAAAGTGACAGTGCGATAAGACGACCATATCGATACTGCCGGGGTTCTTACCCAGCAATTTCATGTTCTGAAGAACAGGTGCAGCTGATTGACCGGTATCAAAGAGGATCGTTTTCTGACCGCGATCAATCCTGGCTTCGAGGAGAAATGCAACACCATGCTGTCCCAATAATCCGGAATCATAACCGGCATAATCATCAATGAGGACAGTAACCTCCAGCGATTCCATTACCCCGTAGCGGCTTTCCACAATTTCATCTCCTATAAACAATATTTTCAATTATAGCATACAAGTTCATTAATGCCACATAGGCCGCTTTCACAGCAATACCACTTTCCCCGGCCCGTCCTTAATTGCTACAACTTTTTAGATTACTGACTTTACTCCGCTAATCTATCACTTTATTATTTCCATCAATTCACTGCAAATCCTGCCTCCACCGTGTTGACCGCCGCTGTTAATTAACCTACAATAAATTAAAGGGGGATGACTATGAATTACGGAGACGATTTCCAGCGTTTGAGCAAATACAATCGGGAAACGCTTGGTGGGAGAACTCTCGACTGGGATCACAAGCCTGCCCTGTATAAGAAATACCCGCCAGAACTGGAGCGGTTTGAGCTGGAAAAACCCGACCGATCCGGCGGAACCCCGCTTTATTCACTGCTGCAGGAGAGACGTTCTGAACGCAATTACAGGGAGACTTTTCTGCCGGGCATTAAGCTCTCCCAGGTCCTCTGGGCGACCCAGGGAATTTCCCTGGAAACCGAGTACCACCAGTTCCGTACGGCACCTTCAGCCGGGGGGCTTTTCCCGATAGAAACCTACTGTGTGATCAATAATGTGGAAGGGTTCAAACCGGGAATCTACCACTATCAGGTGCCTTATCACGCGCTGGTACTAGTAAAGCAAGGAAACTTCGGTATGGAACTGGCCCGGGCTGCTTTAGGTCAAAAAATGCTGCGAGACGCCTCTTTCAACCTGGTCTGGAGCGCCATGATTGAGCGCTCCAAGTGGAAATATGAACAGAGAGCTTACCGCTATATCTACCTAGATGCCGGCCATATAGCCCAGAACACGGCCCTGGCAGCTTTATCCTGCGGCCTCGGATCCTGCCAGGTGGGAGCGTTCTTCGACGAGGAGGTGAATAAAATTATCGATGTCGACGGCGTAAACGAATTCGCCATCTATATGACGTCAATAGGCGAACCAAAATGAAACACGAAACAGCACATGGACACCCCATGCTGCTTACTGTTTTCTTTATTTGCCGGACAGCTCTCGAATCAATCATGATATGCAATGCCGGGCACACCAAATTAAGCCGCGGGAAATTACTTCATACCCGCGGCTTTTTAATAACATCATTCTAATATAAAAAATCTACCATAAATATGTGCCATCGTACATTACCCTGACAGTGGTGGTATTAATTTCAGGCTCTGATGCTCCAGCTGGAAGGTCACTCACATAAATTCTAACCCGCCATACATTGTTATTATCTCCCGTGCCACGGACTCCTGTTTTGCCCATAACCCTAACCATGTCAACTTTTGTTAAATCATAGGGAGCCTCAATAATAATGTTAACAAACCAGCACCTGGCAAAAACAGACCAAGCCATATTATAGCTTATGCCATCAGGAAATTCAGGCAAATGCGGAGTGCGATACGCAGACGAAAGTCCTGTTTGTGAGTACAATTCTAAATCGGCCAGAGCAAAAAGATCTATAACCACGTCATAATCTCCGCTTCCGATAGCCTCGCTATATGTCTTACCATCATCGACAGCTTTGCTATAGTTAATTATTTTTGCATCAGTTTCGACATAAACCTGCCTGAAGTTGGCTAATGCAACCTCTATCTCTTGTAAAGCTGTTTTTAGGGGCTCCTGATGGAACGGTGGATTATACAATTCCAGCGCTTTTTGATAATCGACTATGATATACTTCCCGTCGGAACGTTCGTATAGCACGTACTCTACTTCTGTAACCGACGTTGCTGCTACTGCCTCAGAGGAGAATAAAAAAAGCAGTAAAATGCACAGTACTAAAATTCCGGCCTGCTTTCTAATGAAAATCATAATTTTTTTCTCCCTTCAGTATGTTCTTTATTTTTATTTCTATCTCTTGCAATTAAATAACTGTCTTTTCAGCATAGCCCCCTTCCTTTGTTTTGGTTATATGTAAGTGCTGCTGGAAGCGGCAGGCTGCCGAATCAAATAACCCGCTTCCCATCCTTACTTGGCGATTAAAGTTCTTCAGCAATAATTATTGCTTTCTGTGTAACACTTTCATCTTCTTCGGTAGTGATAACAATCTGCAACACGTCACCTGCTTCTAAATCGCTCATAACCAGTTCCCATCGGTCATGCTCAGACCTGTATCGGAGCTGCTCACCGTTTGCTGTAACTTCGGCAGCAGTTTTACCATTGTTGAGGTATACTCTTACATAAGTCAGCCCAAAAACATCTATGAAAGCAGCCGACCTGGCCATGTCAATTAAATCTGCATCATTCTGATCAAACAAACCTGTCACATCATCGAAAAAAATGAAGGAAGCCAGGGCAATGATCACTAAAAGAGCTAATACTGCGGCCATTATTTTTCTTGACTTCTTTTTACTCTTTTTCTTGTTTTCCATGGCTTTTTCAAGCCTGCTCATTATTATTGTGCCCTCCAAATCAAATAAAAACATTGAAAATGTATCCTATTATATCAATATTCTGGTAATACTGTCAAGACCAGTGATGTAATTTAAATGGATTATTTTCAAATAGATGGGAACTATCGATAATTTCTGCTTAGAAAGAAGGACTGAGGTAGGAAAAACAGGAGATGTTCCTGATAATCCAGAAAATAATCACGGCAAAAAATAAAGACCAGATCCATACCGGCGCAACTCTGATATCGGCAGGGGTAAAGCGTCGATCAAAAGCCAGCCTGAAAACTGTAATGGCAGAATAAAAAGCAAGCGGAAGAATAAAAACTGCAAGGGCATTATTTTTCAAAGCCAGCCTGATGTTTCCGTTTAACAGATGAATCATGGCCCTGGTACCTCCACAAGCCGGGCAAAGCATTCCGGTCAGCTGGTTAAAGAAGCATTGGTGGGGGCGGACCAGGTCACGCAATTCAGGACTTACTACATAAAGATAGGTCAGCGCTAAAAATAAAACGGTAAAAACAGGCAGAAAGCGCATCAGCCATGTTTTTACCGTTTTTTCAGTCATATTAGACCTTAAAACCTTATTTCGCGTTCAATTGCACTAAAGATTTCAGAAAAAAGTAACTGGCCAATTATGGCGAAAATTATTCCCAGGGCCGTGGCGGCAACCCCCAGGATAATGCCTGCGAGGGCATATTTCTGCTGCTGCTGCCAGCCTAATATACCGCATACCAGGGCGGTCAGGCCGAGAATTACAGATATATAGGGACAGCAAAAGAACAAAAGTACCCCTAATATCCCGGTAACCAGCGATACAGTACCCAGGGTATTGTTTGGCGCCTGCACAGCCACCATTTTAGTTTCGTCCATCAGAGCACCTCCGATTGTTTAATGGGTTTTATCTAATTTCATCATAAACGTATTATTCTTTTAAATACAGCCGGTAAAAACCAGATTCCAATGATCAAAGGTGCCTGACCGGGCAAAGTGCCCTCGGTAACGTTTTCCCACCAGCG
>PWUG01000168.1 GCA_003562605.1 Syntrophomonadaceae bacterium
AATATTTCTACCCCGAAGCGGCTCCAGGAAAGATCGGGCAGTTCTTCTACAAAGCTTCCCGCAAAGCCTCTCTGGCCGTTAAGAATGCCGAAATAACGATGGGCCAGATCAGTAATGGTTCTGCCGTCCCGGAAAACTCCCACGCTCATTGCTATTTCATTATCTTTTAAAAGGGGTGATAGCAGATTGTTTAAGTGGGAATGCTCCAGGTTGATCAGGTCGGCATCAACAAAAAGCCAGTAGTCAGCTTTACCCACGTAATTAATTCCTGCCTGAAGGGCAGCTCCTTTGCCGCGGTTAGTGCCAAGAGAAACAAGTTCTACAGGGTACTCCCCGGCAGCAGAAGCTGTACCGTCTGTGGATCCGTCATCTATGACTACCACTTTCTTTCTTCCATTGGGAGTGTAACTGCACAAAACTTCTAAAACTGCGCCGATACGCGGTCCTTCGTTAAAAGCAGGGACCAGAATGGCTATTTCTACATTCATTGGTAATCTCCTTTTCTATACTAAAAAATTTTCTGACATTTATCTGGATACTGCCAGCGCAAGTCATGCAGGTTAAATTCAGGCGGAATTATAGACCTGCTTGGTATCTGTTTTTGACTTTTCGGATATAACTCGGATATAGGTTTCAATATCGTCAAGGTGCTGATAAACCAGGGCTTCTTTAATGCCGGGAGGTGCATATGCAGTAAACAGCACCCGGGTTGTATCCTGGCTGATAGGTGTTCGCAGGTCAGGGCCCCTTAAGATGCTGGATAGGACACCTTCTGCGTCGGTTATTATCATATCGTTCCGAACGGTGGTCAGATTTTTTCCGTTGATACCGGTGTATTGTTCTTTACCGGTTGACAACTTACATTCAAGGGGAAGGCTGATTTTTTTAAAATCATGGCCGGCTGTCAGGAGCATATTCTTCAACTCCGCCGTGAACATAGCTTCCACCAGCGAGGATACATTCGGTATTGATTTTCCCCTGATCACAGATTCCAGCTGATGTAAAACATGATAGCTGTATCCGAATTTTTTATAATATGCAACAAATGTGTCAATTGGATGGATGGACTTCAATTCATTTCGGGTTAATCCACTGTATTTTTCTCTTAACCTTTCCTCGAGCTCACGCTTGACCAGGTTTAACTTTTCGTGGGCAGGAAAGTTCTGAACATCCCTGATGATCAAAATACCGACAGAAGCGTTTGGATAATATCCAGACCACTCATTTTGCAGGGTAATCATTATTTTCCCCTTTTCGAATTTATTTTATTATATCATTTTACCGATAATGCAATTGCCGGCATCGGCAGGAACGAGAAGCTTATATGGCGAAAACATTCAAGGTCATCGGCTTGAACGGGGAACAACTCACTGTTTGCAGAGTCTCCAGATAACCGGAAAGATGTTACGGGTTAGAAGATTACTTGTAACGGAGATATCTAATGATATGTTTTTAAAATAATAGATAGGAGTTTTGCTTTATGAAGCTGGTTTACACAGGAAAAACCAAGGATGTTTACACCCTTGAGGACGGCAATTACTTGCTAAAGTTTAAAGATGATGTAACCGGGGAAGGCGGGGTATTTGATCCGGGTGCCAATAAGGTAGATTTTGCCATTGAAGGGGCCGGCAGGGCAGGGCTGCGCTTAACCAAGATGTTTTTCGAGCTTTTAGAAAATAAGGCTATACCGACCCACTTTGTTGATGCTGATATCGAAAAAGCAACTATGACTGTCAGGCCTGCTGCTGTATTCGGGAACGGAGTTGAGGTGATCTGCCGTTACCGGGCTGTTGGAAGCTTTATGCGTCGTTACGGCATGTATGCCAGGGAAGGGCAACCGCTGGACGCCTATGTGGAATTTACACTCAAAGACGATGAACGTGAAGATCCGCTTATCACTGAGGATGCTTTGGAAATGCTGGGCCTGCTCTCTAAAGAGGAATCTGAGACCATTAAAGAATTAACCAGAAAAATATGCGGAATAATCAAGGCAGAACTGGCTAACAAGGATATCGAACTATACGATATAAAACTGGAATTCGGCCGGATCGGTGACAGCGGGCAGATTGTTTTAATTGATGAAATATCCGGCGGAAATATGAGAGCCTATAAAAACGATCTGCGTGTGGAACCGCTGGAACTGGAGAGGATTCTTCTTAACGGGCAGGGATAAGATGATAATTTGCCTATCTTTTGCCTCTTTGACCAGGCACGAGAAAATCTTTATTTTTTCGAAAATATGTCTTTTCAAGACATTTTTGGTATGATATACTTAGTGAAACTAGTGAGATAATTAAGATAAGGGGAGGTTCATCCGTCTGAAAACTTGCCAGCCTCTCTAAAGTTCCAACTTTAGCTACCTGTCTTTTTGTGTAAGAATAGACGATGAAAGAATGAAGAGGTAAGCAGATGTTGCAACTTAAGCCCGGCCAGAGGATGAAAGTATGGCATAAGGGAAGAGGAGCCTCTGCATTAGGCATCCTGATAGAGATGGCTGATAGTGAGCTGACCCTATCTTTGGAAGGTTCGATAACCCCTGAGCAAGGCGACATGCTGGTGCTCGAGATTCCCCAGGAAGAAGACGCCCTCTACATTCTTCAAGCCTCTTTTAAAGAGATTGGTCCGGGAGATACCTATACCTATGGAGGTTTTAGGGGAGCCTTACCGACGGCAGCGCCGCCAGTTTCCACGAATCCCCACCAGGTTAAAAGCCAAGTACTTAAGGCTGTCGCTGAGTGATGATGAACGTGAATATCTACAGGGGGAGATCCTGGATATCTCCAGCGGTGGGGCCCTTATTGCTGCGGAGGAACCCCTGGAAGTCAACAGCGAACTTATGCTTATGTTCGAGTTCCACCAGGGGATAAAAAAAGCCTTCAACACGAGCATCAGCAGTAAAGTGGTTCGAAAACACCAGGGCCGGGTGCCCGGTGAAAACACTTACGGGGTTGAATTCAAAAGGCGCCTTGCCTTTTTGGAAGCATAGAAAGATTAACCCCATATGCTAAAAGCTTATAAGGAAGGCCTTGGCACCGGTATCAAATGAACTGGTGTTGTTTATGTGTACGGGTATAATTGGAATTATGTGATACCTGGTTTAGGATTAATATGTTCTATCTTGTTGTAGATATATAGGGGATGTTTTTCTGATTTTCTGGCTAAACGGCATATAAAGACTTTACTTGCATAAGGTGGGATAAAGTATGGCGAAATTTCTATATGCCTGGAAAACGCAAATAGGATACCTGCAGATAATATCAGCGGCATTGATTTGGGGGACCTATGGGCTTTTTGTCCGGGTGTTGGATTATTCTCCGGAATATATACTGTTTTACCGATTTTTTTTTGGTTTAATCGGACTGCTAGTTTTTATATCAATTAAGGATGGACTGGCCTCGTTAAAACCGGCACTAATTCATTGGAGATGGATGATCATTCCTGCCCTCTTAACCGGCCTGTCCTGGCTGGCTTATACATATTCGCTTTCATACACCAGTGTGGCTAATGCGGCTTTTCTAATCTATACCGCTCCTGTTTTTACCGTAATCTTTGCACCATTAATTCTGAAGGAGAAACTGGAGTTCAGGACCGTTGCAGCCCTTATGATTTCCCTGCTTGGCACGGCCGCAATTATGGGTTACAGCAGCCTTTTTAGCGACGGGGCAAGCTTTGTGGGTGACCTGTTTGCTCTTTTGGGCGGCATGACCTATGGATTCCTGGCATTATTCTTAAAAAAAGCGCCCCCCGGTGTGCTTGGACTTCCATCAAATATTATAATGTCAGGTTTGATTGCGCTGGCCCTGCTTCCCTTTGCTGTAATATCAATCAGCCAGTTTTCATGGAACGGAATCTTAATCTTGTTGGCTCTCGGTTTATTCCAACAAACATTTGGCGCAACTCTTTTCCATCTGGGATTACGAAAGGTAAAAGCACAGCATGCCGGAATTCTAACTTATGTAGAACCGCTGGCAGCTACTATCCTGGCGGCGCTTTTTTTATACGAGGGCATTACAATAGGATCAATCCTGGGTGGTGCTTTGATTGTAACAGGTGGTTTGATTGTTGTGCTCAGGAGCAATTCACACCTTGCTGCCAGGCTGCCAAGGGGTAGGGGGTTTTGAGATCGGGTACTACCTTAAACCGAAACCTTTACTCTTAAGAAATCCCCCGACTTGATCACGGGTTTTAGCCATCATGGCTCTTCCGCATCGTTTACTCCAGTTGACTTTCTTTTCTTCTTTGGTCCTTTCGAAATAATACTGGCGGATCAGATCATTGTATTCTGCCATTAATAAGTCGTCTCCGTCCTCGCTATACTGGTTTTCTTTATAGACAAGGCTTTTTGGCAGGCGCGGTTTCTGCAGATGCTTTTCAGCCGGATATCCCAGGCACATACCGAAAAGAGGAGATACAAGCTCAGGCAATTCCAGGAGATCACTGACAGCTTTTATATCATTCCGGATGCCGCCTATAAATACTCCGCCTAATCCCAGGGACTGGGCTGCGATGAATGCTTTCTGCGCTGCAAGGGACGCATCAATAGTAGCAACGAGTAACATTTCCATATTTCCCAGCACATTGGGATCGATCTCTTCCCAGTAGTTTTTACTGCGCTTTAAATTGGCACAGAAAACCAGGAATAGTGGGCATTCCACAACCCATTTCTGACCGCCTGCCACTTCTGAAATTATCCTGCGTTTGTCGGGATCTTTAACTTGAATAATTGAATAGGCCTGGAAATGACCGGAAGTAGCAGACCACTGGGCAGCTTCGATAATGGTATTTATTTTTTCCTCTTCAATATTTCTATCCTCATATTTCCTGATCGATCTATGTGATTTTAACAATTCAATTGTTGGATTCATATGTAAACTCCTTTCGCAAAATTTACTTTGTAATAATTCTAGGCTTAAGCCATGTAAATGTCAACGAAGTGTTGTTTAATGTGGATACCATTTTCTCCGTAAGTGCACAGGATAGGCCTTGTGGGGTGTTAGGTGCGGTCATCGGCAGAATAATCGCCAGATTCACCGGTAGTGAAACCTAAAACATAAAGGATTATTCAGTTATCGGGTTTAATTATAATGGTATGCTTTTTCTCCAGACATAAAATGAAATGAAGGAGAGAAAATGATGCAGAAAATATTAAAGGTAAAAACCGCTGCCCGGGAAGGGCTATATGATATCACAGAAGTAGTTGGTGCTGTTGTGGCAGAAAGTGATATTCGCCAGGGAATTGTATCTGTATATGTCCAGGGCGCCACTGCCGGTATAATGATCCAGGAGAATTGGGATGACAGTGTCCAGAGGGATGTTATCAGCCTTCTGGGCAAATTAATTCCGCGGGGGGTTTGGGAGCATGACCGGCAGGATGGAAACGCGGATGCCCATTTAAAGGCGGGTATTGTCGGCCCGGGTGAGACGATTCCAATTGTTGATGGAAAAATGGGGCTTTCTACCTGGCAGAACATATTTCTTTGCGAGTTCGACGGCCCAAGGGAAGTTAGAAAAATTGTAATCACCGTTGCCAGTTGACAGTAATGAAGAATTAAAAGGGAACATCCCCGGTTTGCCTGCTGTCGGTTATTAGATAGAATTATCAAGTCATTGAAAGAAATTTAATTTAATGATAAGCTTTAATCAGCCTGAAAGTAAATTAATTAAATCCATTATATGTAATTATATTAGTTTTTGAATAAGGGGTCGTGGGAAGAGTGAAAGGTTGCCTCAAAATTGTGCCGGTTGCAATCACTTTTTTAATGATTGGATTTTTTATCCCTGCCGGCTTTGGCCAAAACGAAGCAGTAAAAGGCAATGTCTGTTTTGCCGGTCATGTCGACAGCAGCAGCCCCTGGTCAGGTGGTTATATTTATGAAAATTTTACTGCTGTAGGCAGGGTAGAGATCAATGATTCTTTCAGCATGAACAATCTTGGGCCCGGAACAAAGAGCGGCTCTGGCGAAAAGACCAATTTCAGCCCTGCTGTGGTAAAATCTGCTCCTGAAACAGTTACTGGCGTAGTTTCCGAAAAAGAAAATAACCCCGGTTCTGATCTGGCGTCCGTTCTCGGCGTTAGTATAATTGCCGTTCCCAGCTGGTTTGATCTCTTCTAGTCTGCCAATGGCATATAGTTAACAATTCCATTTCAACTGAATCTTTATCCTTAGTCAAAAAGGGGCGGCTTAAAGACGTCCCTTTTAATATACTTTTAGATTAATGCTCAAAATTAATTGCCTGGGAAAACCTGGTTATAAATAAGGTGAGGTTTATTCCGGCCAATAATGACAAGATTATTTGAAATAGTATAAAATATATAGAATAATAAGTTCAGAAGGAGAGTGATCATGATTAACAGGGCTTATATACCCCGGTCGGCCTGGAAAAGTGGAATTATAATTATTATCCTGATTATCCTTGTATCTATTAGCTCTACACCGGTTTTCGCCGGCGAGGATCTGTACCGCGAACTTTCCCGAGCGGCCAGGGATGAAGAGGCTGTATTGTTCCGAGAGCTGGCAGAGCAGGGGCGTCAGCTTGACTGGGAGACTGCGGTGGAAGTTGAATTTGAAGGAAACCTGCGCTTTTTGGAAGCGGAAGGTCTCGAGCCGGCAGATAGCATCAGCGGCCTCTACCTGGTTCGCCGCCTTGATGGCGAGCTTTACATAGTATCGATCCCTCCGCCTGCTGAACTGGAAAGAACCGGAACCACTGCTTATTACACCGGTCTGGATGATGTGCTGGGAGATAAACTGGTCTTTAAAGGTCTGCTTACCTCGGGAACGGTGGAAGGTGAAGAGTATACCTTCATCCGCTTTCTTGAAGGGCCGCAGCAATTGCTGTTGGACAGGGTTTTTAAAACCTCAATCATGTTTATGTTCTTTTTTGTCATGTTAGGTATGGGCCTTAACCTAACCTTGCAGGATTTCAGACTGGTATTACAAAAACCCAAAGGCATTTTAATTGGCATTATTCTGCAGTGGGTGGTAATGCCGCTTGTGGCCCTGGCCATGGCTTACGTGCTTGGTTTTTATCACAGTTTTCCTTTTATTTATGCAGGCCTGGTGCTGATATGTGCCTGCCCGGGCGGGGTAACCTCAAACCTGATGACTTATTATGCCAGGGGTGATCTGGCCCTATCCGTCTCGCTTACCTCCCTGTCTACTGTCCTGGCACTCTTTTTCACTCCCCTTATCCTGACCGTTTTCAGTGCAAATATTCCTGATATAAATGTGCCGGCAGGACTGATTGTTCAGACAATCATCGGCCTGGTTCTGGTGCCCCTGGTACTGGGTATGTCGATCCGCAGTAAGTGGTTAAACTTTGCCACAAGAGCCACTCCCTTCTTCTCTGCGCTTGGAATCTTTGCCCTGCTGATGGTTATCGGTGTCGGTATTATCACCAATGCTGAAAAATTTGCCGATACCGAGCGCTACAGTTTTCTTTTCTACGTAATGGTCATATCACTTTCGATCTTTGGAATGCTGCTTGCTGCTTTCTTACCGAAGCTTTTCAATATCGGAAATTTCCAGACCAGGGCCATCTCGATGGAGGTTGGCCTGCGCAATTCCACCCTGGCGGTAACTATCGCCCTTTTGATCCAGGATTTGATGGGTGATTTTTACAGTTCCATGTTCGTGACTACCGCAATTTATGGGATCACCATGTATATTACCGGTTTTTTGATGATTGCTTTATATAAACGCCTGCTTCCATTGGATAGCGTGGAAGATATGCCGGCTGCTGCAGTGCCGGAATAGATTTGCTAATCTTAGCTCTTGCTGAAAGGAGTCATTATTAAATGCTTGTAAATAAAATTGAACTTTATCATGTTTCCATTCCCCTGCCGACTGCTTTCTACCCGTCATGGATCCCCGGGTATCCACAAAAATTTAATCGTTGCACTCTTCTTAAAATAACCACTGATGATGGGCTGGTAGGTTACAGCGCCGGAATGGCCATGGAAGAAGAGCGTGAAGGACTGGGCACTTTGCTCGGACAGTACCTGATCAACCATGAAGTTGAAAAATTAGACGAGGTCAGGCACCTGCTCCGTGAGGCATCATACCTGGGCTGGCGGAACAACTGGATCGAAGCTGCATTTTGGGATTTAATCGGCAAAAAAGAAGGCAAGCCGCTTTACGAGCTGCTGGGAGGGAAAGGAGGCCGCATCCAGGCTTACTGTTCGACAGGTGAGGTGCATGAGCCTGAGCGCCGTGCCGCAGAGGTTCTTGCCCGTAAAGATGAGGGCTTTGATATCGTTAAATTGCGCGTGCATGATTTTGAGATCAAAAAAGATATTGAGCAGGTCAGATCTGTGCGTGAAGCGGTTGGTGACAGCATGAAAATCGGAGTTGACGCCAACCAGGGCTGGCCGGTAACTATTATTGACAAACCGCCGATCTGGGATCTGGAGAGGGCTGCAGAGTTTGCCGCGGCCTGCGAGGAATATGACGTGGCCTGGCTTGAAGAGCCGCTCGATATGTATGCCTTTGACGATATGGCCGCGCTGCGCCGCAGGACCAAAACCCCAATTGCCGGTGGTGAGCTGACTCCGGGTTGGCACGAACACAAGATCATGTTCGAAAAGGAATCTTTGGATATTTACCAGCCAGATGCTACTTTCAGCGGGGTTGATACGGCTGTAAAGGTGATGCACGAAGCTAACCGCCGCGGTCTTAGGTTCAAAGCGCATACATGGACCAACGGTATTGGCTTTGCCATAAATTTACAGATAGCTGCAGCAAACCCCAACCGGGAACCGATAGAGTTTCCTTACGAACCTCCGGCATGGGTACCGGAGTACCGCGATGGAATTTTAAAAGACCCTTTTATGATTGACAAGGAAGGATATATTACTATACCTGATAAGCCGGGCTTGGGAATCGAAATCAACGAGCAGGCATTAAACCGCTTTGGCCGAAAATATTTCGAGATGACCCCGCGCGGCCTGGCCATGAAAACAATAAGACAAAGAGGCCTTTTTGACGCCCTGAAACTGGCTAAAGCGAAGAAAAAAGGCCAGGCAGGAAAATGATATAGTTTTCCGTGCGTATTATCCTCCAAAATTGAAGGGCACTAAAAGCAACCGGATAAACCGGCAGGCTGAAAGTGCCCCCTTATTATTCCGATATTACTACAAAAATCTTCTAAGTAAAAAACCTTACAAAGTAAAGATTTAGCGTGAAGCAATAACTCCGTCCCCCTGCTTCGGTCTAAAAAACCACTGGCAGGGCATGGCAGGGCGAGGTGAATAAAGGTATAATGTTTGTATATAAATTCTTGTTGCTAAAAAAACAAAGTATTCATGTTTGACTAAAGTATAGACGCTTTGCTACTGAAAGGGGATGCTGAAAAGTGAGAACGAAAGAGCAGTATATGCAGGGGCTGGGAAAAATGAACCGCAACCTTTATTCCGACGGGGAGAAGATTGACCGGCTCGATGAGCGCCAGCAGGCAGCTCTTAACGTGATGAACATCACATATGATGCCGCGTGGGACGAGGAGAGTAAAGAGCTCTGCACGGCGACTTCCCACCTGACGGGTGAAACCATTAACCGCTTCACCCACATTCATCAGAACCCGGGGGATCTTCATAAAAAACAGGATATGACCCGTTTTCTATGTAACAAGGTGGGTCAGTGTATCCAGCGGTGCATGGGGGTCGATGCCGCCAACGCTATTCACGCCGTTTCTTACATGGTCCAACAGTTTCCGGACGCTAAGACGGCTTATCACGACAACTGGCTCAAGTGGTTGGAAAGGTTCCAGAGCGATGACCTGGTCGGGTGCTGTGCCCAGACCGATGTTAAAGGGGAGCGATTGAAGAGGCCTTCAGAGCAAACCGACCCGGATATGTACTTGCGGGTGGTGGAAGAACGCAGTGACGGTATCGTAGTTCGCGGTTCCAAGGTGCATATTTCTGAGGCTTCGATTGCCGACGAGATCCTGGTGGTGCCGAACAGGGCCCTGAAAGGTAATGAAAAGGAATATGCGCTCTGCTTTGCAGTTCCGGCCGACTATGATGGAGTTAAGCAGATTGTCCACTTTCATAATTTGCG
>PWUG01000218.1 GCA_003562605.1 Syntrophomonadaceae bacterium
CCGGCTACTCGACCCCTGCTTCATTCGAGTAACCCCTGCTTTCCCAGAATCCTTCATATTCCAGATCGCTGGACAGTTCGATTTCATAAACCCAGCGGGCCCACTTATAACCAAGCCTGTCCTCTGCAACAACAATAAACGGAAAACCCAAGTTTGGCGGCAGCGTTATCCCGTTCGATGAATAGGCTAAAAGCATATCCCTTTCCGCGATAGTCTCAAGCGGCATTGAAGTAGTGTAACCATCGACCGCGTGGAAAATTACCACCACATCATCGTCCGTGATCCCCGCATCTTCCAGGAGGTCCATAATCCGGACACCTTCCCAGAGAATCGTGGCATCCCAGCCCTCAACACAGTAAAGGGTAATCAATCTCTGGTAGCTGTCCTTTTCCAGGACCTGCTCGTACGTGTAGGTGATAGGTTCGCTGACCAGGCCGGTTACCCGGAGTGTATAATCATCCAATTCGACCTGCTGTATGCCCGCGATAGAATTATCACGGGGGCCCACGGACGGATCGAGCCTCGCACCTTCATATTCCCTGATTTCCAGTTCCTTGTAACGGCCTGCGGTTGCTTCAGAAATGGCGTCTACGGGTTCAACAGGTTCTAAAGGTTCCTCTTGGACTAAATCGTTATCCGGAGCGCAGCCGCTTACAACTCCCAGGTATATGAAAAGGGCTGCCAGGAGCAATCCCGATATTAATATATTTTTTCGCCGCATAATCAAGCCCTCTTTCCTCAAAATTTTTGGTTACGGTGGCGCTACATTAACAGGAATACCTGCTAAATAATATCTCAACTTATAGAGAATACATGCCATATCTACAGCTAGGGCAGGTTATCCTTAACCTTTCGTCTGAACTTCCACCGCGAAGGGTATCAATTTCCTGTTGTTCCTTTTTCATTTGGTTGCCACAGCGATGGCACATCGTAGCTCCACACTCCGGGCACTTCAGCCACTTGTTGCTTGTTTCTTCGGTATGACCGCATGAAACACATTTTAATTCTGTCATGTTGTTCATCCTTTCAGCCGGGCTATTTGTGCAAATAAAATACTTACCATGTCTATCGTAATTATATCAAATCCAGGCAGATAATAAAACGGGTATCAGCCATATCAAATAATTCATTATAATATCCAGGCGCCGGTTCAAAGCTGCAGAAAAAAATTACAGTTCTTTATGAATAATCTCCCACTCCCAGCCCGGCGGCTGCTGGTGTGCCAACTTCAAATACAAAGAGGCGATGAAATCGGGATCGTAAGTTGTGCCGGCCTCGATCGGGCGGGTAATTGTAACCGTGGCTGCGTGAATCCCTTCGGGGGTTAGCTCTTTATGCAGCGCATAGACCCAGTTGCGCAAAGCAGCCTTGCCCACGGAATGGGCGACGCGCTCGACCGATGGCTCGATTGCGAAACCACCACAGGTATAAAGCAGAACGCCTGAACCGCGCTTGCGCATCGCGGGCAATATTGCGGCTGTTGTGTGCAGCGCTCCGAAAAAGTTCAGCGGCAGGGTCTCTAAAACTACCTGCTCGGTTAGCTCGCTGGGCTTCTCCACGGTCATCGTTGCCACATTATAAACCACCACATCCGGGATACCCGATTCCGTCATGATCTCGTCAAACGCGGCTTGCATCAAATTGCTGTCGGTAACGTCAGCGCGGTGCAGCGTGGCCCGTTGCCCGATTTCTTCCACCTGCTTTTTGTACGGCTCCATATTTGCGGGTTCTCGCGAAATAAGTGCCAGATCATACCCATCACGCGCAAAGGCCCGCGCGATTGCCTGGCCCATGCCGCCGCCGACACCGGCAATAACACACAATTTATCTGACATGGTATGCCTCCTCCTGGTTTGACCTTAAGGTAACCTTCAACTACTTTTTAGTATAACTTCAAAAATTATAACCGGCAAACTGTTCTTGATATTCCCCAATTTCTTTCAGCGAATGCCTATACCGGCTCACTATTATTCCATATCAGGTTTCCCACATTGAATTCTTTCCCAACAGGCCTCAATGGGAGTATAATAACAGCAGCAATTAAAAACCGTTGGTTATGCCAAATATCAAAATGGCCTCCAATCTTAGGGTATAGAAATAAATTTTGCAGTTTATTTTGTTGGGAGAGCGAGGATTTAAAATGCGTCAAGTGATAAATAATGTAAATGCAACGCCCGGAGTTAAGGCAGTAGTGCTGCTTCTAATAGTTTTATTCTTTATCGCCTTACCTTCCGGAGTTACGGGCGCCCAGGAAGTAACTTATGGTGACATTAATGGAGACGGCATAGTTGATGTCATGGATGTTGTGATGGCGATGCAGTATGTGCTGAATTTACGAGCCCTGACGGATAAACAGGTAATTGCAGCCGACGTTACCGGTGACGGAGAGGTCAATGTAATAGATGTTACCAGGATGATGCAATACGTATTGGGATTAATTAATAATTTTAGAGAAGAGTTCAAGTTAGGCAGCGAGGTGCTGATGGAAAAAGAGCGCCACCTGTTGCAGGGCAAAAAGGTGGGCCTGGTCACAAACCAGAGCGGAGTAAACAGCAAAGGGGAAAGCACCATCGACATCC
>PWUG01000020.1 GCA_003562605.1 Syntrophomonadaceae bacterium
ATATCGGTGTGGTCAACCATAATGTTGGAACGGCAATTGCTATCACCAATGCCATTCGCGAAGGAAAGCCTTTGATTGAAAGAGTCTTGACTGCAACAGGTGCAGGCATTAATCACCCTGCCAACCTGATGGTCAGGATCGGGACCCTCGTCAGTGATGTTATAGATGCCTGTGGCGGTATTACTGAAAATACGCGAAAACTGATTATTGGCGGCCCGATGATGGGATTGACCCAGCCTGATCCCGACATACCGGTTATAAAAGGCACATCAGGCATTCTTGTACTTACCGATGAAGATATATACCTTGCCGAAAGCAGCCCCTGTATTCGTTGTGCGAAGTGTGTAAGCGTATGTCCGGTCCAACTGATGCCGACATCAATTGCCCAGGCTGCAGAGCACGAACTTTTTAAGCGGGCAGAGAAACTTCACGCAATGGATTGTTTTGAATGCGGCTGTTGCTCTTATATCTGTCCTTCAAAGATTCCTTTGGTTCAGTTAATCAGGATTGCCAAAGCGGAAATAACAAAAACCAAAAAATAGTAGCAGGCTGCGCGTGGGAGGGAAGTGAAGAATATGGATAATAAGATGATTGTTTCGTCATCTCCGCATATTCGGGCTATTGAATCTGTGCAGAGCGTTATGACTGATGTTTTAATCGCTCTGTTTCCGGTAGCCCTGATGGCGGTTCTGCTTTTTGGTTACCAGGCTTTGCTGACTATGGTCATCTCTGTTGCAACTGCCATGGCGGTCGAAGCCCTATGGCTGCGCAAACGGGATCTTTACAGTGATGGAAGCGCCGCAGTAACAGGTCTATTATTTGCTATGGTCCTGCCGCCTGCGCCACCCTGGTGGTTGGTCGTGGTGGGGTCTGCATCGGCAATTATTATTGGTAAACAGGTTTTTGGCGGTATCGGTTACAATATTTTCAACCCGGCTCTGGTCGGCCGGGCTATAGTGGTAATCTCATGGGGTGGATATATGGCCGGCCGGGTGTGGTCTCCTCCCCAGCCTTTTGCCTTTGGGGCTGATATATCTGCGGTTACTACTGCCACACCGCTCGCCGGGCATGAAGAGGCTCTGGCTGTTAGCCTGACCCAGCTATTTGTCGGCAATGTTCCGGGATGTCTCGGTGAGACATCGGCATTAGCATTGATTATCGGGGGGATTTGGCTTTATTACAAGGGTCATATTGACTGGCGTATTCCCGGTGGTTTCATAGGCACCGTATTAATAATGGGTGCCATTTTCGGCGGAGGTTTTTATGAAAATCACCTGATGACCGGATTGTTTCATATCCTGGCAGGTGGAGTAATGCTGGGAGCCATCTACATGGCTACAGATATGGTTACCTCTCCGGTCACTCCCACAGGCAGGCTGATATTCGGAATAGGATGCGGCTTGATCACAATGTTAATAAGGTTGTGGGGCGTTTTGCCGGAGGGTGTAACCTTTGCTATTCTGCTAATGAATGCAGTTACCCCGATCATTGATAACTTTACGGTACCTCAACAATTTGGGGGGGGGAAGAAAAGTGCGTGACATAGTACGTTTATCGTTAACCCTGGCTGTTGTTGCGATTGTTTCGGCTGCTTTACTGACAGGAGTACACGGTATCACCGAGCCGATTATCATCGAACGGCAGGAATTAGAATATCGTCTGGCTCTTGAAAGCTTCTTTCCCGGTTTTGAAAGCTTCGAAAGCGAAGAGCTTGATGAAGGGCAGTTTGATTTAATATTTGATGAAGACGGGGATCTAATGGGTGTGATGGCCACTACGGTCGCGGTCGGTTACGACGGCGATATTGTCTATAACCTGGCTGTTGACAGTGAAGGAGAAATTATTGGTATGCGCATCGTTTCCCATTCAGAAACTCCGGGTATTGGCGATGTCATAACCACAGATCCCTTCCAGGAGCAGTTTATCGGTAAAAGCTTTGAGGACCCGATAGCAGCAGGAGACGATGTTGAAATTGTCACCGGAGCAACTATCAGCACCGTGGCTATGGTTAACTCTGTCAGGCAGACAGTCGGATTTATTGCCGGACAGTATCTTGGACAGGAAGTAATTGAACTTGATATTACCGAAGTTCCCGACGGAACCTACCAGGGCAGCGCTCCTGGATTAAACGGGCCGATCCTGGTTGAAGTCGAAGTTGCCGGCGGAGAGATTGTCGGCATTGAAGTTCTGGAACATCAGGAAACACCAACTTACTTTATCGAGGCTTATCCTTTGATTCCTGATAGAATTATAGAAGAGCAGCATTTGGATGTTGACACGCAAACCGGTGCAACTATCAGCGCTAACGCTATAGTTGATGCTGTTCGTAATGCTCTCTTAGATGCCCTGGGCTTAGGCAACGATGTTGAGGAAGAGCCTGAACCGGAAGAAATCGAGATATCCGGGATCCCAGACGGGCTCTACCAGGGCAGTGCTCCGGGTCTTGGCGGCCTGATATTGGTTGAAGTGGAAGTTTCCGGCGGAGAAATCATCAGCATTGAAGTTTTGGAACACGAGGAAACTCAAACATACTTCATCGAAGCTTACCCGCTGATATCCGATAGGATCATAGA
>PWUG01000341.1 GCA_003562605.1 Syntrophomonadaceae bacterium
CCTGATACGGTTGTACAGATACCACTTCCCACAGGAGTAGTGTGTACGTTTTGAGTAAAACCAAAGGAAACAAGGTAAAACAGGCGATACCGCCTACTAAATCCTGCATCATACTGCCTAGACTGCCTAGGTGAACAAAATCTTGAATGTTTATTGGCAAACAATGTAAGTTTACAGACAGCATCAGTGGCAAGTTGACCCTAAAAAGTTAATTTATGCAGTAGAATCAAGTATAGGATATGCAAATTGGTAATTATCCTTATAACCATCGTCATCGGATACATATAGTGTGCTTTAAAGCCAACCGCAGTATAGTAGAATGAACCAATTTGTCTGTATCCCTTTCTTCAATATATATTTAATGATATTATATCTGCCTCTGCAGAATTAATCAGACCAATTTTGGGATTAACGACAATTTATTTTGCTTCACAATTAAAATGTTCTTTGTATGCCTCTGGAACTTCTTACTATGACCCATGAAATCAAAACAATTTGTAATAATGCACCCACAATTGAAAACAAAGCAACCGCAAGAACATCGTTTGACAAGAGTAGAACACCGATAATAAGCGCAAACACCAGTAAAGAAATCAATAAAACTTCATAGAAAAGAAACCAGCGCTGCAAATTTAAAAATGGAATAGCGTGAACTGAAGGGTAATTTAAAAAAGCAAAGTAGAGCAAGAACGACAACCACCTAGCATATTCACCTGCAACAACCCACTCATCCCCAAAAATAAAACCAAAAAGATGGGGCCCCCATATAGCAACCACGCCAAATGGCAAGAGACCAATTAATGCTAAACCAGCTGTTGTTCTAATAATATAAGGTTGCAAACTATTGCCCTGCTGTGACACTTCAGCTATTTTTGGGAGAAACACCTTCCCAACTGATTGAGCAATTAGTGAACTTGGCAAACCAAGAACTCGTCTTGAAAGGGCATAAAATCCTGCTGGTACAGGACCCCAAAAAGCAGCAAGGATCAGAATGGGAAGATTCATATATACAGTATTAAGAAATTTTTGAGGTGATCGATAAAATGGAAAATCGCGATATTTATTTGCTACAGTTCTTAATGAAGAATCATCGCTTTGTACGAGACTATTTTTCTGCAATTGATGAGCAAATAAAGAATAACGTGCCCCCAGCCATAGTAAAACTGTTCGCAATAAATGCCCAATCGCATTGAGAACCAATAAAACTGGCGCTGTAGCAAGGATGAAACCAAAACCCGCTTTTGAAATATTTACTGTAGCCGTCTGGACCACAGCCACCCCTGATATTGCACGAAACTGCTTTTTTCTAATCAACCATTGGCTTAAAGATTCCTCTGCTGCAGCAAAAAAAACAACAATGGGCACTAAAAGCAAATATAGCGCAGAGGCTTCAAAACCAAACAAATGAGCGATTTGATTATGGAATAATCCTAAAACACCCGTTAATAATATTGCAATAGATGAACCTATGATCAAGGAAAGCTTGACCAGCACCCGGGCTTCCCCATCGGAAGTGGGGAGCACGATCGCCAAAGCATAGGTAAGGGTGGCCACTGGCGTAAGCATCGCCAAGATGGCCACAAAAACCCCCAGTACCCCAAAAGCTTCCGGGCCATAGAGTCTTGTTATAATTGGCGAAAACGCAACCGTTATAGCCTGCGCTACTGCCGTTCCGCCAGCTACAATGGTAACATCGCGAACAAAGCGGCTTTTTTTCAGGCTCTTGAGCTGACCCGAAAGATCATCCAGACCCCCCTCTTTTCTCAGGGTCGAAAGGGTATTTTTCGTGGCAAGGATAATCGAGGAAAGCGAAATGTTTGGCATAAACGAAATTATCGCCACCATGGAATAGACTTATTACAACGCCGTAAGCACATTGACCACCCGGTAGACTGCGGGGATGTTCGTTTCCTCCTCCAGCCCCCAGACCAGGACCGTGTCACCTGGCGCTACTGTTACGGCGGGAAAACCCCTGTTTACCACATTTTTATAGTTCAAACCCTTTTACTTTTTCAAGACATAAATAGCTTTGGTGGAAAGCAATATCTTCTACCTTTCGGAGATCCGCTATACTACGGTGATATAGCATTGGAACATTCCCCTGGAAGAGGTGTATTATTTTACCGTAAGCCTTTCCCGATGGCAACTCTGATAGCTATTTTCGCTGCAAAGCCAGCTAACTCCTATTATCGTATATGCTTATCGTGTTCATATGAATTCAAATATTTCCAACAGGGATAATGAAGCCTGGGCCGGCGTAGGTTGCTATCCACGATCAGCATCCTGGCCCCCGTGCAGGCGATGACCACCCCCAAATTGCCGGCCGTGGTTGTTTTACCGCTTTCCCTTGGGGGCTGGAGATGAGAAAGAGTACAGCTGTTAATCCAACCCGGAAAAAGCAGGTTGCGTGCTTAAGGTATGGTAAGTTTCTAGCTCGTGAGCTTGGGGGGTTCTTTAGTTAAGAATGCGATAACCCCATTCTTGTATTATTTTCTATACCCGTAAAAAAAATCCTGCCAATCGGGCAAAGTTCACTCCATGCCTGGAATTATTCCCTATCCGTC
>PWUG01000123.1 GCA_003562605.1 Syntrophomonadaceae bacterium
GGGATGAGCCCCTGGAAGTGACCAGCGACCCTGAAGGCAATCTTTGGCTCTTCGTAGGCACAGACTCCGGTTTTGAAGGAAAAACCGTCCTGTACTATACTTCCATCCAGGCCAGCCTGGTGCCGGCCCAAGAATAACGACAGCAAAAAGGGTTGCCACCGGTATCGCGCTTATCGATTTCCGTGGTATTGTGCTTTGGCTTTAACTGGCGGCAACCTGAAGGATTACTTCCGTGCCTTTTCCAACCTGGGAGTTAATCGCGAGTGTGGCACCTATGGAGTTGGCCCTTTCCTCCATGAACAATAATCCCATTCCCTGCAGCGACTTCCTGGAAAGGTTAAGGAAATCAAAACCCACGCCGTCATCTTTCACGGAGATAACCAGGTTGGATTCCCGGTAACAGCATTCAAGATGGATCAGGGAGGCGTCGGAGTGTTTAATGGCATTGTGCATGCTCTCCTGGATGATCCGGTAAATAATCACTTCGACGATGGGGTCCAGCTTGATTGGCTTTCCAAGAACATGCAGGTTAATGGGAACCTTGTGGATTTCTGCAATTTTTGCCGCCTGCAGCCTGAGGGCAGAAATGATGCCCCTGTCTTCCAGCATCGTGGGCCTGAGTTTCTGGATGATCCGCTGCATTTCTACGATGGTGTCACTTAAAAGGTCCATGGTCCTGTCTAGCCCTGACCTGGCTGGCCCGGTGTTTGTGCTGCTCTCCAGCAGGTTGATGGCCGCTTTTGTCTCATAGAGAGCACCGGTGACCATCTGGGTAATGCCGTCGTGAATATCGGCGGCAATGCGCGTTCTTTCTTCTTCCTGGGCATAAACCAGGGAGGAAAAAAGTTCTCTTAATTTTTCCTTCTGCCTGGCCACCTCCTGGTTCGCGATGGCCAGGCTTTGCATATTCTCCGACAATCTATCAGTCATCAGGTTAAAAGCGTTGGACAGCTCACCCAGTTCATCCTTCGTGGTGATCTCCATTTTTTGCTGGAGATTATTTAAATCCAGGTCCCTTGTAAAAGCCGTCATTTTCTGCAGGGGTTTTGTAATCAGCCCGGAAAAATAGACGGAAAAACCGATGACCAGGATCATCACGAGAAACAGTGACCTGAACCACCTCATCATCGTTTTCCACAGGATCGGCTGCATGAACGCATCCGGAACAGAAACTATCACTGCCCCCGCAAAACTGTTTGTCGGTTGATAAGCCCCCCATCTCCAATCACCGTTGTTGGGATCCTGGAACATGTCTATACCCTGATTGCCTTGTATGGCCTGCTGATAAGGGTAAAGGTTGACGTAACTCGTTTCATGGTAGACATAGCTGTACTTCGAGTGAACCAGGACAATACCGTCTTCATCCGTGATAGCAATTTGCATAATCCTGTCCAGGTCCCTATCCTTGATGAAGATATGATCCTGAAGTGCCCCGACGGATAATTCTGCACCGATCACTCCCAGGGTATCGCCTCCTTCGCCCTGGACCGGCACCATGACGGAAAGAGCCATCTCACCCGTTGATCTTGAGGTGATCCGCCTGGACAAAAAGGGCTCATTTGTCTGAAGGACTGTTTGAAATTCCTTGTTGTGATAAACGGTTTTCGGATCGTCGCCGCGCCAGGCCGTGGCGGCATAAATGTTCCCATCCCGGTCTGTGGCATAGAGATTGATAATGCCGGGATGAATGCGCAGCGTGTCAACAAACAGGCTCATGGTTTCCTCTCCATCCATGTCCCTCAAGGTGGAAAGGCTGGATAGGGTTAATAACAGGCGGGTCGTATCATCCAGAAAGATATCGACATTTGAACGGACAATTTCCGCCGTGTTCAAGGTGCCCTTAATGATTTCATCCTTTGTCTGTTCAATGCTTTGCACGATCAAGTAATAGATAAAAAGGGTTAACGGAATGAAAAGCATAATAGAATATAGGATGAACTTGCTCTTCAAAGTTATTTTCACCGGGCATGCCTCTCTGCTCTTTATTCTATTGAGTTGTCGATCCAGACCTGTTTTAAATCGTACCATTCCGATAACGCATGGACAAAGCCCTGAACCGTCGGTTTCATAACTATAGGTGCCAGGTCATTAATCACGGGGATATGCCAGCAGTCGTAGATGACTTTTCTATCTGCCTCGCGGTACAACAGGGTCCTCCGTTCTTCATCCGGCTCAAATAGCGCCGCATGTAATAGATCGTCCACTTCTTCATTGAAATAGTAGTTTGTATTATAGCCCCTGGGAGGAACAGCCGCAGAATGCACCAGGAGCTGAAGCCAGTAATTGGTGGACATACCCCAGGACAGCTGATTAAAACCAATTCCATCCTGGATACCACTGGCCCATAAATCAATGTAATCTATCCATTCATAGGTTTCAATGGACGTGATGATTCCCACCCTATGCAGATCCTGCTGAATCCGCTTGGCAATGTGCACAGGAAGGACCTGCCCGGAACCCGATACGGATGTTTGCATCTTGAAATGCAGACCCGGGGCATGGCCCGCCTCGGCCAATAATTGTTTTGCTTTTTCCGGGTCGTATGGTATCCCTGTAAAATCTGGATCGAAAGAAGTATTGCCGGGTGCCTGCAGTCCCCATGCCGGCCTGGCGGTGTTTTTCAGCAGTTCCCCTGCAATGCCCTCCTTATCGACAGCCGATGCAATAGCCAGGCGCACCCGGTCGTCCTGCAGAACCGGTTCCCTGGTGTTTAACGAAAGGAACCAAACATGGGCTGTCAGCCCCTGGGAAAGAATAAAGCCTTCGCGAACAAGGAGATCGATTTTGTCCGGGGGAGGCACAAAGATCATGTCAACAAGACCTTCCCTTAACTTATCTACCCGGGCCGCAGAATCGGGCACAAATAAAAATTTGATTTCTCTGAGTCGTGCTTCCCCATTCCAGTAATCGGGGTTTCTCTGCATAACGACTTTATCATCGGTAATTTCTTTGCAAACGAAAGGACCGGTCCCCACGGGATTTTGTCCGATCCCTTCATTTCCCCAGGTTTCCAGGGCGCCAGGGCTGATCATCATCGCCGAACCTATGCCGACCTGGGCCAGTACAGCAGGAAATTCATAGAACGGGGCTGAAAAGGAAAAGCGAACGGTCATGGGGTCCAGGGCTTCCACCGACTCCAGCTTTTCCCAGATATGACGGTTGAACCTTGCCGCCAGCGGTACGTAGTGAGGAGCGTTTTCATCCCACATTCGTTCTATATTAAAAAGAACGGCTTCGGCGTTAAAAACCGTACCGTCATGAAATCTCACCCCTTCCCGGAGGGTAAAGGTAAACACTTTACCGTCCGGGGTGTGTTCCCAGCTTGTGGCCAGGGCCGGTTCTACGGAACCCACCTCCAGGTCCGGGTCCAGCAGGTTTTCTGTAACCAGCCCTTCAAAAACCTGGTATAATACGCGAAAACTGACCCAACCTGTGGATACATGCGGATCCAGCACATCTGTCCTTGACTCCAGGGCGATGACCAGGGTATCGTCTGCCCTGCTGTTCGTTCTATCGGCCGGCAAGATGAGAGCATCCGTGGCGTCGCAACCGCCCAGGAAAGCGGTGAGCAGAAGGGCAGGAAGAAAGAAGGGCAAAGTGCGGTCCAAAAACAGGCGCGGGAGGCGAGTTTTTGGCAAAATTAGATCAACCCTTTCTTCATCGCCACGGAGACAGCATGGGCCTTGCTGCGCGCATCCAGTTTTCTATAGATGGATTGAAACTTTTGCTTGATGGTAATCTCGCTGTAGTGGAACTCCCCGGCAATTTCACTGTTCGTGCATCCCCGGGCGGCCAGTTCAAGAAGCTTTATTTCCTGTTTGGTCAACTGGACCCGAGTCTTTTCCTGGCCTGACATCCTGTAATAATCGTCCAGCACGGTTCCGATTAGCGCTTTGTCAATCAGTTTTTCGCCTCGATATACTTCCCTTAAGGTATGAATCAACTCTTCATGGGCAGCGCACTTGAGAAGATATGCCTCAACACCGGCAGCAATGGCTCCATTGATATAATCGTCATCATTATAAATTGTTAGAACGACAATTTTAACATCAGGGTGTAGGTGCTTGATGCTTTTGATCAAAGACAGGCCGCTTTGACCAGGCATTTTCATATCGAGTATTAGAATATCCGGGTTTGTGTTATTGAGCAATTCCATCGTTGAGGCTGAATCAAAGGCTTCCCCCAGGATATGAACATCCTCATAAGTAGACAGCATAGTAATAATCCCCTGGCGGACAACAGGATGATCGTCAGCCACAACTACATGAATTTGGTCTACATTGCTCACCATCTACCATCCCTATCTTGCATAATTAATGTACGAATATTTTAACATACCAGGATTTAGACGTATATGATTTCTTTAATACAAATTTACTATCCCTTCGGGCCAACTCCCGAAGGGATAGTAAGTCTGGAGGCGGACAGCTGTAGCATTAGTGTAAAGAACGCTAGCTGAAGAAAAATCGATGGCGCCGTCCCCCCGGTGCTTTTTTGTTGTCCTTATTTTCTCAAAAACTACCCTTTGATCTTTTCGAAAACATGAGCAGCCCGCAAAACTGTTTCATCTTCTCCAAACTTTCCGATAATCATCATACCCACGGGCAAACCGCTCGACATGCCGCAAGGAACGTTCATGGCCGGGTGCCCTGTAACATTAAAAGGTGCGGTATTTGGAATCATCTCCAATGCTTTAGATACATACTCTCCAAGACTGCAGTCTGCCGCTGGAATAGGTGTTGCCTTCAATGGCAGTGTCGGCATGACTAATACATCGTATTGATTTAGGGCATCATCATAGGCCTGCTTCAGTAATCTTGACAAATTCTGGGCCTTTGCGTAGTATTTGCCCTGATAGTTATCTAACATGTATTGCCCAAGTAGGACTACCAATTTAACCGTTTCAGAAAAATCGTTGGCGCGGGCAACCCTTGATTTGCCGTAGGTATCCAAGAGCTGGGTAGTATAATAGCCTTTCCAGTTAGTACCCATTGAGTTTCCTGTAATCATTAAAGCCGTTGCACCGTCAGTGGCGATGGGGTTCCAGATATGCACCCCATCCCGGTGGAAGGGGATGGATACTTCTTCAACCGTAGCCCCAGCCTTTGTAAAAGAATAGGCCGCCTCTCTCACCATTTCATCTACATCTTCCTCGGATAGCCCTTCCCAGTCAAATCCTTCCTTGACAATCCCAACTTTCAGCTTGCTTTCACCTGTTGCCAGCAGCTCCTTATAGGGCTTGACCGCTAAGCCGGTTTGGCGAGGATCTAAACCATCTACACCTGCAATTACTTCCAACAAGAGTGCTGCATCTTCAACATTTTTTGTAATCGGGCCGGTATGGTCGATAGTTAATTCAATAGGGAATATACCAGTGTAAGGAACTAGCCCATAAGAAGGTTTTAAGCCATAAACACCGCACCAACAGCTGGGGATGCGGATAGATCCCCCCTGATCACCCCCGATTGCCATGTCTACTTCGTCTGCTGCAACAAGAGCTGCTGATCCACTAGAAGAGCCTCCGGATGAATGGGCTGTGTTATGGGGATTCAAGACCGCTCCTGTTGCACAAGTAAAGCAGCTTCCAGAAAAACACAAATCCTCATTTACCGCCTTTCCTACAATTTCTCCTCCAGCATCAAGGATTCGTGTTACGATGGTTGCATCAATGCTGGGCACGAAGCCTTCTAATATTTTGGAGCCATTCATCATGGGTACTCCAGCAAGGCAAATATTATCTTTTAATACGACTTTCTTCCCCAGCAGTTTCCCTTTATCGCTTCCCCGAACAGATGTCTTATAATACCAGGCATTGTACTTGTTTTCTTCAGCATTTGGACGGTAACCTGGCAACCTGGGATACTTCACAGGCAACGTTGGCTCCACGAGCTGTTCCACACGTTCATAAGACCCCAGCGCACCGGCTATGATCGTGCGAAATAATTCTAACCGCTCTGGGGACAAATCCAGGTAAAAACTCTCTGCAATTTGCTGCAACCGTTCAATACTTGGTACCTGAATAGCCATTTCTTTCCCTCCTTCAGTATTAAAAACGGATCACATCACAACCCCTGTCCTACCATAATCCAGCAAACATCAAAATGCCGGGGATCCAGGCGGTGAAGACACCCACGGGAACCATAAAAAATTTTAATCGATTCATGACGGACACTTTACCCAAGCCCAGGATGACCCAGAACAGAAACCACAGGATCCCCCAGATAGACCAGATTAAACCGAAACGCCAATCCCCGGCCATGAAGTTTTGGTAGGCAACGACCGGTGTAACCAGGCTGACCCAGAGGCAGTACCACCCCAGCCCCCGGGCATCCGTTCCAAGAAGATAATTTAACCCCAGGAATAGATAAGTAAAAGCGAATAATAGAACTTGTGCGCCAAACCAGGCCGTGCCTCCATCCAGTAGGTTCGCCCCAAACAGGTTAATAACCCAAATGAACATGAGCCCGGCAATAACCAGGTTCCAAACCCCTGCTTCTTTGGTACCCAGCAAATTAAGGGCATGGAAACCGTTTAAGATAAAAATCCAACCCACATAAAACAACAGAAACGCCACATATAGCCCTGGATCCATTCAATCACTCCCTTTACGTAAATTTGATACATTTTCTGCCCTGAGGCTAATCCACACCCCTCCTTTACGAGCTGAAACTATTTTCCCCGGTAAATTTAGCCAAACGCTGCGGTATCGTGATCAATAATCTTTGCAACAGCGGAATTGTTTCACCACTGGATGTTTTGTGCGATATTAATTTACTCTTTTTTCGTTTCGAACTTTACGATATTTGCAATAATGGCTATTTTTATTATATTCGCTATGTTCACGCAAACAAGATCCAAGGGTATGGTTGCAATACATACGAAAGTATATAAAAAAGAGCGGCTATTTCACCTTGTGAAAGCCGCCCAAAACCATGCGAAAAGAGTCTATGCAAGAAGTGCACGAATCCCGTTATTTTAGCAATGTAAGCTGTTTTCGGCAAACAGGAAACAATATTCTTGCCGGGGTCGTCGCAAGAACTTTCCTGTTAAGCAACCCCTCGTTTAAATGCGGTATTTAAAGAACAAGCCGGCACGGCTGTTGGTGCCGCATTTTTTATATATATTATGCAGGTGTGTTTTGACGGTGTGATTGCTGACGTATAATTCTTGAGCTATCTGGTCGTTGGAACAACCCTTAAAGACCAGCTCAAGCACCTCTTGCTCCCTTTTTGTCAAAGCAGCCGTGTTCATTACACTGGCTTTTTCCGCGGTATGTGATCTTATTTCCCCTGGCTTGATTTGAACCGTGTAGTACCTTCTCTCGCCATTTAGCGAAGGAAGAACGTGAACAGAGTACATCCTGGAAGAGGAAGAAAAGACCGTTTTACTCACTCCTTGTGCCCGGTCGGCCCACCCCGACAGGAGACTCTTAATAAACAATTCGGGGTAAAAAGCCCCCTTTTCTTTCGGGGTAAGGTCGAGGATATATTCACGGGCTGAAGGGTTGGAATACTGTAACTTTAAATTCTGGTCAAAAAGCATCAAGCCGGTTGATGAATGGTTGGAAAAAGCCTCAAACAAGTTTTTCTGGAAAGACAGATCGCTCACATAGAGGTAGTTTTCCAGGGATTTCGAGATATACCGCAGCAGGACTTCCAGGCGCATCATATCTCGGGCACCAAACGAACCCTCATCAGCTGAACGTAAAACAGCCATACCTCCAATCATCAGGTCTCCATCATGGACCAACATGACGATTTCATGATACAAATTGAAGCGGCGCATAAAATCCCGAAAGTATTCACATTTTTCATAATCCTTTAGCGCCATTAAATCTTTAATATCTATGATTGCTTTGCGGGGTTTTCTTTCCATGTTATGGGGGTGGAATGGATCGACTTGCTGGTAATATGCCAGGTAACTTTCCACAATCTTTTCATCAATATTGATCACAGGATCATACAGGTTTCCCTGCTGGTCAGCCAACCAGAAAGTTGCTTTCTGGTATCCAAAGACCAGGGACAAGGCATCGATGATTCTCCGGCGGGGATCTTCGTTGGATTGCGGGATGAGATCGATAAAACGCAGTATTTCCCGATAATCCGTTTTTTGCAGATGCATATTTTCTCCTCATTTCGAAGGTCTGATCCTAAGTGTAATGCAAGAACCATATTATTGCAAGAATTGTTAAAAAATAATCCCGGCGAATGAAGCAAGCGGCATAAAAATAAACAATAAGCTGATAGACAAACAACCGGGGGGTATAAATAATAGAAGTAGCAACCCAGAACCCTGACAGGAGGAATTGATGATGATCAAATTTCCCGAGTATGCGAGCTTCGATGGATTGGGATTGGCCGATCTGGTGAAGCGAAAAGAAGTGAAGCCTGAGGAACTCGTTGATGCAGCTATATCTGGGATCCAGGCATTGAACCCCCAACTGAACGCTGTTGTTCAAATCCTGACCGACTATGCAGAAAAAGAGATAAAAAGCGGGCTTCCCGAAGGGCCGTTTAAAGGCGTTCCCTTCCTTATAAAAGAGCTCATTATTCATGCAGCCGGGGTTCCGTACAGCATGGGCAGCAAGCTGGCAGAAGGATTCGTCATGCAGCATGATACTGAACTGATGTCCGGTTTCAAAAGAGCCGGCCTGGTTACTGTCGGTACCACTACCACTCCTGAATTCGGCTTTAATGCCAACACTGAAGCGGTGCTGTATGGCTCAACTCATAATCCGTGGAACCTGAAACGCAGCCCAGGAGGATCCAGTGGCGGGGCAGGGGCAGCAGTGGCATCTGGCCTGGTACCTGCTGCCCATGCCAATGACGGAGGAGGCTCCATCCGCATCCCGGCATCGTGCAATGGATTGGTTGGGTTAAAACCCACACGAGGCCGGGTTCCTACAGGTCCGGATTACGGCGAACTATTAAATGGCATCGCCGCAGAGTTTGCCATCTCCAGGACTGTTAGGGATTCAGCGGCGCTGCTGGATGTCGTTTCCGGACCAGATGTGGGCTGCTATGCCTGGGCTGAACCACCGAAGCGCCCCTTCCTGGAAGAAGTTTCCTCTGATCCAGGGAAATTGCGCATCGCCTGGATGTCCAAGCCTCTTTCAGGGGTTCCCGTTGACGAAGAGGTCATCCGCGCTCTCCATGAAACTGTGAAGCTCTGCCAGGAACTGGGTCACGAGATGACAGAGGATGCACCTGAAATTGATGTAGAGATGCATTCCCTGGCAACCTACAGGGTTTGGGTCGCCAATCTTGCCAACATGATGGACGGGGTGGCGGCATTTATTGAGCGGACACCCTCTCCATCAAACCTGGAAGCGACAAGCTGGGCCTGCTACCAGGCCGGCAAGGAATTAACGGCAGTCGAGTTATTACAGGCCCTGGATATCTATACCATGGTCTCCCGGGCAGTTGGAGCATTTTTTACCCAGTACGATGTTCTGCTTTCACCCACAACAGCTCATCCTCCGCTGCCGCTGGGAGAATTAAATGCCAATGCCCCTGATGTTAGCGCAATGCAGTGGACAGAACAAATATTTACCTATGCACCTTTTACAAACCTCTTTAATGCGACGGGGCAACCGGCCATCTCACTGCCCCTGGCATGGAGTAGCGACGAGCTACCCATAGGAATGCAGTTTGCCGGGCGATTTGCGGACGAAGCAACCCTGTTCAGGCTGGCGGCTCAACTGGAAAAAGCGCGCCCCTGGAAGGATAAACGACCTCCTGTTCACGTAGCGCAATAACCTTTAATCAGAAGCGAATCTACTTGATTGCTCTTAGCCGAGATAATAATTGATCTCCGGCCTGGGTCGTGGGGGCAGGCGGTGATAACCATACCTGGGGTAGCCCAGCATCATGGCGCCGTAAACGGCGTCATTTTCTTTGATCGGAAGGGCTTTTTGCAGCGGCTCCCAGGTTTCAGCAGCAATGCGGAAGTAACCTGCCCAACAGGCGCCGATCCCCC